>CAYUTT010000145.1:0-5538 GCA_964447575.1 uncultured Methyloceanibacter sp. | reverse complement strand
CGCGGCGGTCGGCGGCGCGGGCCGCCCGGTCACCTCGGCTTCCGTCTCGGGTGGCACGGAAGGTGCCTGGGTTGCAGGCGGGGTCTGCGTGGATGGCCGCGGCGCCGCTGTGGCATTCGCCTGCATGGTCTGTGGTTGCGGCCTCGGCGCAGGCGCGGCGGCCGGCGCAGGCTCTGGCGGTGGCGGCGTTGCCTTGGCAGCGCTGCCCGCCGGGGACCCTTCCGTCCCTGCCTCTTCGTCCTCGATCGGCTTCGTCATGGCGAACATGCTCGGCACGTTCTCGCCGGAGTAGCCGTGGGGAGACTCGGCGGTGGTCGCCCCATTCAGGAACCGGTAGCCAGGCCGTGGGTCGTGCTCGGTTGCTGGCGTCAGGACCTCAGCTGCAGCAAAGGCGTCTTCTTCCTCAGGCGCCGCCGCTTCGGGCTCTGCCGCGGCCGTGGCGTTCGCAGCCGGTTTGGCGGGCGTTTGGGGTTCGGCCGAGGCCTCAATTTGCTCCTCTGGCTCCGGCACCGCCTTCGGTGGCGGCGTGGTCCTGAGCCAAGTGCGCTCGCCGCACAGCAGCCACGCCTTGCAGCCTTTCAGGGTGATCTGGTTGCGCGACACGAGCGTCAGCGTGGCCGAATAGGTGCCGCCGTCCTCGGGGTTGTAGATACTCCCCTTCCAGACATTCGGACCGACGGGTTGCATGCCGTTGATGATCGGGAGCCCAAGGATCGGCCGGTCGCGCATGGAGGCGTTCTCGTTGCGGACGTCGTGGAGCGGGCGTCCCTTGCTGTCGAGCGGGCTCTGGAGCCAGACGATCTTGGCGCAGAGAAGCCTCTGCCCAGCGCCGCAGCGGAAGACCTCGATCTTGCCTGGACGCTCGCCTTGATCGGCTTTACGCCAGATTCCGGTGGGATCGGCGGAAGCCGCATGCGCGAAGCTCGTGGGAACAACGGCGGCGGCGATTAGAAGTCCCATCGCCGCGGGGAACGCATGATGCTTCATAAGCACCTCCGTCATGGGTCGCGCCGAGGACGCGCGGAGCGCCCTGGCAATATCTCTCTTGCCCCCTGTCCCTGACTGGCCTCGTTGGGCCCAAAACTTGATCCGGCGGTGGAGCACTTATGCTGCGCCCATCGTCTCGTTGCCATCTCCGGCCGGGGTTGGCGTCCCGACCCCTTCCAGGATCGCCGCAACGCCCATCCCACCAGCCGTACACACCGAAATCAACCCCCTCTGTCCACCCCCACTATGCAGAAGCTTGCCCATCACTGCCAAGATGCGTGCGCCCGTGGCAGCAAAAGGATGGCCGATGGCGATGGAGGAACCTTTGACGTTGAGCTTCGCCCGGTCGATGCTTCCCAGCGGCGCGCTCCGCCCCAGCCGTTCCCGGCAATAGACCTCTGATTCCCATGCCTTCAACGTAGCCAATACCTGGGCAGCGAATGCTTCATGAATCTCATAATAATCAAAGTCTTGAAGCGCAAGACCGGCCCTTTCGAGCAACTCGCTGACGGCCACGGTCGGCGCCATCAAGAGACCTTCACCCTGGACATAGTCTACGGCAGAAGTGCGACCCAAAGTTAAATATGCCTGAACTGGAATTCCGCGGTTTTCCGCCCATTCTTCGCTGGCCAGGAGGACTGTAGCCGCCCCGTCGGTTAACGGGCTCGAGTTGGCGGCCGTGATCGTCCCGCCCGTTTTGTCGAAGGCTGGTTTCAGCTCGGCCATCTTCTCAAGCGAGATATCCTCGCGGATATTGTTGTCCCGGAAGACGCCGGCACAAGGGATGACGAGATCGTCCATGAAGCCCTCGTCATAGGCGGCCGCCGCCTTCTTGTGGCTTTCATAGGCCAGCAAATCCTGGTCCTCGCGACTGACGGCCCACTCCTTGGCCATCAGCTCGCAATGCTCGCCCATGCCAAGGCCCGTGCGCGGCTCGCTCGTGTTGGGGGGAAGCGGCGCAAGCTCCCGCGGCGCCATGCCTTTGAAGGCGGCGAGCCGCTGGCCCATGCTCTTGGCGCGGGAGGCTTGCACCAGGCGCTGCGCGAATTTCCGCTGAAAGACAATGGGGGCATCGCTCGTGGTGTCGGAGCCCATGGCGATGCCGCATTCGATCTGGCCGGTCGCGATCTTGGCCGCGAGCCCGAGCGCACCTTGCAGGCTCGTGCCGCAGGCCTGCATCATGGTGATGCCGGGCGTGGTCTGCGCCAGCGGGCTGCCGATCACCGCCTCACGCGCGAGGTTCCAGTCCTTGGCGTGGGTGACGACAGCACCGCCCACAACTTCGTCGATATGGGCGCCCTCGAGGCCGAAACGCTGCGCAAGCCCTGTCAGCGCCGCCGTCAGCATCTCGAGATTCGAGAGCTCCGCATAGGCGGTGTGCGAGCGGCAAAAGGGGATCCGCACCCCGCCAAGCACCGCAACGCGCCGTATTCCCGCTTTCTTCTTCTTCATGATGATCCTTCCGGGCCCGTTCCTTACGCCGCAGCCTGTTCGGTGCCGCGGGCCCGCTCGCTCTTGCGGTAATGCAGCGGGCCGCCGCGGAACGGCGCGAAGCCAGTGCCGAAGATCACGCCGGCATCGGCATGGTCCGCGTCAGCCACGACCTTGTCGGCCACGGCGCGCTCCGCCTCGTCGAGCAGCGGCTTGATCAAGTCGCGCCCCAAGCGCTCGAGCTCGGCGGCGTCGTAGGTTGCCTCGTCGCGCTTCGGCTTGCCGTCGACCCAGACGTAGAAGCCCTCACCCGTCTTCTTGCCGAGCTTGCCCTGCTTCACCAGCGTGGCGAGCACGTTGTCGGTCTTGCCGTCAGACTTCGGCGCGAGATCGAGCTCCTCGCCGACCTTGTTGCAGATGTCGAGCCCGACCATGTCCATCAGCTCCATCGGGCCCATGGGCATACCGAATTTCAGCGCGGCCTGATCGATCTTCTCGCGGGGCTGGCCCTCCTGGTAAAGGCGAACAGCCTCCATCATGTACGGCGCGAGCACGCGATTGACGAGGAAGCCCGGGCAGCTCTTCACGATCAACGGCAGCTTGTTGATGGCGGTGACGAAGGCGCAAGCCTTGCCCACCTCCTCCTCGCGCGTCCCCTCGCCGCGCACCACCTCGACCAGCGGCAGTTGCGGCACCGGATTGAAGAAATGCAGGCCGACGAGCCGGCCCGGATCGGCAAGCGGCTTGGCGATGTCCTCGAGCCGGAGCGAGGAGGTGTTGGTGGCGAGCACCGCGCCCGGCTTCGCCTTGGTCTCGAGTTCGGCGAACAGCTTCTGCTTCACATCGAGCCGCTCGACGACCGCCTCGATGATGACGTCGGCATGCTTGATCTGCTTGCCTTCAGGGTCTGGGATGAGCCGCGCCACCGCGGCCTCGATCGCGGGCCTCCCGCGCTGCCGCTTCTTGAAGAGCCCCTTGGCGCGCAGGAGCGCCTTCTCGATCTGACCCTGGTCGAGATCCTGCAGGCTCGCCTGCATCCCTGAGACGACGCACCAAGCCGCAATGTCCGCGCCCATGGTGCCGGCGCCGATCACATGAACCTTGCGCGGCTTGAAGCCGTCCTTGGGTGCGGCATCCTTCAGCATCTCGGAGAGCGTGAACACGCGGCGCAGGTTCCGCGAGGTCTCGCTTGCCATCAGCGGCGCGAACATCTCGGTCTCGGCGCGCTTCATGCGCACCTGGTCGTCGGCATAGCGCTCAAAGAGATCGATCAGGCGGAACGGCGCCGGGTAGTGCTCCTCACGCACCTTCTCCGCCGTCTTGGCCCGCATCTGCTTGGCGAGCATGCCGCGGACGGGCTGCTTCAGCATCAGCTTCTTCCACCAGGGCGCACCCTTGGAACGGCGCTTCTGGAGCACCGCCTTGCGTGCTGCCCAGCGCAGATTATGACGCGTCGGCACGAGCTGATCGACGAGTCCCATGGCGAAGGCCGCCGTCGGACGCAGCATCTTGCCGGTCAGCATGGCGGTCATAGCATCCATCGGACCGGCAGCTTGGATCGCGCGTACCGTGCCGTTCAGCCCCGGGAAGATGCCGAGCTTGACCTCGGGAAAGCCGAGCCGCGTCCCCTCCTCGCGGTCGGCGATGCGCCAGTCGCAGGCGAGCGCGAGCTCGAGCCCGCCGCCCAGGCAATAGCCGTGGATGGCGGCGACCACCGGCACGGACAGGCGCTCGATGCGGTCGAGCAGTTCGAGCGTCTGCTTGACGACCTCCTTGATTTTCTCCTCGGTGTCGAAGCCCTCGAACTCACGGATGTCGGCGCCGGCGATGAAGCTCGACTCCTTGGCGCTCATGAGGACGAGACCTCTGATCTCGCCGGCCTTCGCCTCCTCCACCGCTTTGACGATTTCGCCGAGCTCCTCGGTGGGGCGGCGGCCCATGGAGTTCATGCTCTCGCCTTGACGGTCGAAGATCGCCCAGGCGATGCCCTCGAAGTCGACAGAGAAGGTCCAGTCCTTGAGATTGGGAAGCGTGGTGGGCATGGGTCCTTACGCTTTGCTCGGCTTACTCGGCCGCGATGTGCTGTTCGTGGGTGGAGGTGTCGCCGCCGTTTTGCGGCGTTGCTTGCTCGCGTTTCAGCTCCCAAGCGGCGAACTCGTCGACGGCGATGACGCCGGCCACCATGTCGCGAAGCTCAGCCAAGTCCTTGCCCTCTTCCGCCGTCAAGACACTCTTCTCCTCGGCGTCCTTGATCCAATCCCGGTCGTGGAAGCGCTTCACCTCACCCTTGCGGATCGCGCGTTCGAGCTTCTTCTCCGCCTCCTCGCAAGCCACGACCTTCTCGAACGTGGCTTCGAGAAGGCCGATCCCTTGGGTGGCATCCTCCGAGTTGTAGATATCCCGGGTCAACCGGTCGCGGAAAGCGCCTGGCTGGAGCGCGAGACGCACGATGTCCTTGCCTTGTTTGTCGCGCGCAGGCCGGCGCATCCCGAATGGCAGTACAAGCGGGCCCATGATCCAGGCCGCCCAGCGCGCCGGAAAATTGTCGAGAACACCGCGCAGCGCGGCATCGAAACGGGCAAGGCAATTGCGCGCGCAATATTCAACCACCTTGCGATCGACCGCCGGACGGCCGTCATCCTCGTAGCGCTTCAGGATCGCGGACAAGAGGTAAAGCTCGGCCAGCGCGTCGGCCATGCGGCCGGTGATCTTCTGCTTCACCTTGAGGCCGCCACCCAGCAGCCCCACCGTGAGATCGGCAACGAGCGCAAACGAGCGCGAGGCGCGCGACAGCTGCCGCCACCACCAGGCGACATCGCCGGCGTTCTGGGGCGCCGCAGCGAAGGCGCCGAAGGTCACATTGTGGAACAACGCGCCCGCGGCGTTCGAGAGGAAGAAGGCGCGGTGGGCGTCGAAGGTCTTCTCGAAGACCTCGATGCCGCGGTCGCGGTCCTGGTCCTGCAAGGCCTCGATCTCTGCGAAGAGATAAGGATGGCTGCGAAGCGCGCCTTGCGCAAAGGTGATGAGCGTGCGCGTGAGGATATTGGCGCCTTCCACCGTGATGCCGACCGGGACCATCTGATAGGCGCCTTGGATGTAGTTCGACGGGCCGTCGCAGAT
>CAYUTT010000144.1:0-5558 GCA_964447575.1 uncultured Methyloceanibacter sp. | reverse complement strand
CATCGGCATGCGAGATTGGGCCCATGCGGGTCAATAATTACTGCCGGTGGTATAAGGCAGAAATTGACCCAACGCGGACCTCGTGAGATTGGGCCCACAAGCATTCTGTAATGATGAGTCAGCTCGGTATAGGCGGCTGAAGGTCCAACGCGCCGTTACCCTCACCAGCCTTCGTAACGCTCAGCAACAGCGTCTCGAAGTGCGGCGTCACGGACGTGAAGCGGATCGAGAACCGGCAGGTGCTGCCAGGCAGCGTGTCCAAGACCTTGCCGTACAATGTCCCTGGCGTCTCATGACCGTCGGCGTCGAGCATCTTCATGTTTATGTTGGTCAAGGGTGGAACCGCATCTTCGAGGCGAGCTTCCGCCTCCCGACGGGACAGCCTTATCCAGGCGCCTTTGTGGTTCACGCCTCCAAGCGAGGTTGAATCGACGATTTCATATACGAATGGAATTTCCTCGGGCAGAGGCGTTAGCATCTCCATCGTCCTCGGCAAGAAGAGCTTGTGTGTCCCGCCGATCCCGGCGACTTCGAACAATGTAATGGGATGTTCGATGCCCTTTGCCCGCACCGCGAGCTCTCGACCAATTTCGATAGTGCCGCCTGCAACTTGTCGTGTCGCTTCCGAAATCAGGATTTGCCCGCCGACGGTGAAAGACTGAATACGAGATGTGAGATTGACGTGGCTTCCCACCACGCCGTACTTCAACCGGTCGAGCGAACCGATGTTACCGACGACCACCTGGCCGGTGTGAAGTCCGATCCCCATCTCGATCTCCGGCAGGCCATCCTGCCGATTCTGCTCATTGATCGAGACCATGGCTTGCTGCATTGCCACCGCGCAGGCTACCGCGCGCTGCGCGTCATCTTCTTCCCAGACCGGAGCGCCGAAGAGGACAAAAATCGCATCGCCAATGAACTCGTCGATCGTGCCGTGGTATTGCTTGATGATCGCAACCATGGCAGTGAGATAGCGATTGAGCATCGTCACGACTCGCTCCGGCGGCAGCCGCTCCGACAAGGACGTGAAGCCGCGGAGATCAGTCATCATCATCGTTATCTTGCGCTTCTCGCCACCGACCTCGAGTCCGGTCGGCGTTTCCAGGACCGCCGAAACCACCTCGTCGGAGAGATAGCGGCCGAAGGTTTTACGAATGAATTTGTTGCGCAGTTCGACCTGCTCCGCGAGCCGCTTCAGCTCATCCTCGACGCGCTTGCGGTCGGTTACGTCCGCCCACGACCCAACGATCTCCTTGGGCTTTCCGTCGAGGTCATGTTCGACGGCGAAGGTGTCCTGAACCCATATGTAATGGCCGTCGCGGTGCCGGAAGCGGTATTCTAAGGTACCGCCCCCTTGGGTGATCAGCGTAGCCATCTCGGAGAAGACCCGCGAGACATCGTCGGGGTGAAGGCGCTTTGTCCAGAATTTCTTATCGTCCCGCATTTCCCATGGGGCGTACCCCATGATCGCGTCCAAATTCTCGCTGACAAACGTACAGGCGTAATCGCCGGAAACCTGTGTTGTGTAGATGATCGCTGGGCTGGCGCCGACAAGCGTCTCGAGGTCGTTCATGATCGCCATGCGTTCACCGAGCGCAAGCTCAGCCTTTTTGCGTCCCGAAATGTCGGCCCACGAGCCTACGATTTCCAGCGGCTCGCCTTGTTCATCCTTTATGACCCTGAACGTATCTTGGATCCAAATGTAATGGCCGTCGCGATGACGAAACCGATATTCCAACGTCCCGCCGCCGTCAGCGATCAATGGAGCCATTTCCTCGAATACGCGCTTGGCATCTTCCGGATGTAGGCGCACGGACCAAAAGTCCTTGTCCTCGATCATCTCCCAAGCGGAGAAGCCCATGATTCGAGAAACGTTCTCGCTAATATACGTGCACGTGTAGTCCTTCGCCTGGTTAGTATAGACGATCCCCGGCGTCACGGTCATGAGGTAGCGGAGGCGTTCTTGCGCTGCTTTTAGCTCCGTGGTGCGTTCTTCGACCCGTTTCTCCAATTCATCGTGCGCTCGACGTAGCTCCTCCTCCTCTTTCTTCCGGGTTCGCAGGTCGGTTGCAAATGCCACCATCCCCGTCTCCTGACCGTCTTTGTCGGTCAGAACGGACGCAGAGATCAGGACAGGAATGCTGTGCCCGTCTTTCGTCTTGAGGACGCTATCAAAGCCTGCGGCGGTCCCGCCACGCTTTCGAAGTTCGATGGCCATGTCCCTGGCGCGGTCTTCGCTATCATAGAGTTCCTTCACAGCGCGGCCGATCACATCCGCGCCCTGGTATCCCAACAAACGTTCCGCGCCCTCGTTGAAGAGGACGATATGGTTGGCCTTGTCTGTGGCGATGATGGCGTCAGGTGAGCTTTCGATCAGCCGAGTTAGATAGCGCTTTGTTTCTCGCAACTCTGCGTTGGCTTCGAGTGCGGCCTGTTCCGCCTTTTTGCGCTCGGTGATATCCGCCCAGGCACCGACAAGCTCCAACGGCTGGCCCGCGTCGCCATAGATCACCTTGAAGGTATCTTGAATCCAAATGTAGTGACCGCCTCCATGCCGAAAGCGGTATTCGACGGTTCCCCCTCCACGAGAGATCAAGGGCAGCATTTCACTCAAGACGCGCGATGCATCGTCGGGATGGAGATGGTCCGGCCAGCCTTTTGGATCCGTCGTCATCTCTTCTGGCTTGTAGCCCATGATGGTGCGGAGATTCGGGCTGACGAAGGTGCAGTTGTAATCGCCAGAAGCCTTCGTGGTGTAGATAATCGCAGGACTGACGGCGAGGAGGTACTGCAGCCTCTGGCGCGTACCCTTCAACTCCGAGGCTATTGCCTTCCGCTCGCCTTCGAAGGCTTCGAGGTCGCCAATACGTTGGCGCAGGGCGGCAAGCTCGTCGAGGAGTTGCCGCTTAGTCTTCTTCTCATCTTCTTGAGAGAGCGAGCGTGGAACATCCTGCCCGGCCGAGGGCTCGCTTTTGTTACCTGTCCGACGTGCAGCTTCGTACATCACTGGCCTCCTCCGAGGCTCAGCCACACACGATTAGGCCTACAGACTTGCCGGAGCAAATTCGATCTCGGCGGCTGTCGATCACCTTATGCTATTCTTAGCATGTATTTCAGTAGCATACGAGAGGCTGCCGGGCCGCCCAAAGGGCGGCTGAGGGAGGTGGCATGGCGCAGGCACTGGGAACGGAGGGCGGCCAGCCCCACAAGCCGATCAATTTGGCTTTGCAGGGCGGGGGAGCTCACGGCGCTTTTGCCTGGGGCGCACTTGACCGCATTCTCGAGGACAAGCGCATCGTCATCGAAGGGATTGTCGGTACCAGTGCCGGCGCGATGAACGCGGCGGTTACCGCCTATGGACTGACGGTCGATGGGAATGAGGGCGCACCGCGCGCTGCGAAGTTTCTGGGAGGCTGTGGCCGAGAGGGGGGCCTGGTCCATTATGCAGCCCTCCTGGATCGACCGGTTGAAGGGTCCCGGTAGTCTCGATTATTCACCTGGCTGGGTGATGATGGATCTTCTATCCCGTGTCCTTTCGCCGTACCAAATGAACCCGGCGAATTTCTACCCGCTGCGCGACATCCTCGGCGAACAGGTCGACTTCGCGGCACTCTCAGACCGACAAGGTGAAGCCCCTTCGTCTGCGCCAGCAACGTCACCACCAACCGATTGCATGTGTTCGCGGGCAAAGAAATTTCTGTCGATGCCGTTCTCGCTTCGGCCTGTATTCCCTCAGCGTTTCAGGCAGTCGAGATCAACGGAGAACATTTTTGGGACGGTGGCGCTACATGGGCAATCCGCCAATCTTCCCGCTGATCTATAACTGCTCCTCGAGCGACGTCCTGCTCATCATGGTCAACCCCGTTCAGATCAAGCAGGTGCCGCAAACCGCGCAAGCCATCCTCGATCGCATCAATACGCTCAGCTTCAACTCAAGCCTCATGCGTGAGATGCGGGCCATTAGCTTCGTCAATCGCTTGGTAGAACGCGGTTTTGACGAGGGCGGTCGACTCAAGAAAATCCTAATACATTGCATTGATGCAGAGAAGAGATGAGCAGCCTCGGCGTTTCAAGCAAACTGAACGTTCAACGCGATTTCCCAAAATGGCTCTTTGAGTTGGGCAGAGGCCGAGCCGACGCCTTTCTTAACAAGCACTTCGAGAAGATCGGAAATGTGTCGTCGACCTCGATCGAGCAGCGCTTCCTGTGAGGCGCCAGAATGGGCGGTTTTCCAGGCGGCGAAATGGGGAGGAAGGATTCGTATGGGCGCCGGCTAGGTTTGGGATATACTCCCGCCCGGCTGAACTTTTGGGCCAGCTGGTATGGTCCAGTCGCAGACAACCCAACCCGAGTACCCGCTCGAGGATATTGCCCTGCTGAAGGGCTTGTCGCCGGCCTCACTCGATCGCGCGCAGCAGAACTGCCGTTTGCGCCGTTATGAGCCCGGCGAGCCGATCGTGGAGTATCTGGACCGCTCTGACGAGGTCTTCTTCCTCTTATCGGGAGAAGCGCGCGTCATAATCCATTCGCTCAGCGGCAAGGTCGTAAGCTTTCACGAACTGGGCCCTGGCGACATGTTCGGCGAATATCCCGCCATAGATGGTCGTTCCCGGTCAGCCAGCGTCGAGGCAAAGACGAGTTGCCTCGTCGCTTCTATGCCCGCAGCTTCATTCAAGGAGCTTCTGTATTCCGAACCTGCGGCCGCCGATGCCCTGCTGCGACAGCTCGTGGCGACGATCAGGAGACTTTCGACTCGTGTCTACGAGTTCAGTGCTGCGGTCATGGCCATCACGGGCCGCAGGATCTATGCGGAGATGCAGGGCATTCGCGCAGCCGACGTCTATCCCGATGAGGAAGTTAAAGCGCAGCTGGTTGAGAAGACATTTCCCAAGAACGCCGAGGAGATGACGCTCAGGCTTTCCAACGTTACCGCCGCATTCTATGGGTTGCTCTTGGCGCACATTGGAGATCGGTTTGGCTGGCAGGAAGCTGACGCCATCTCCAAAAGCATATTCCGCAAGCTGGGACAGTTGAAAACGAAAGAGGCGATCGAGGTTGGCGTGGATCTGCCCAAGGACTCCAGAGCTCCCGCGCTCGTCTTCATCACTGCCGTGCACTCGGCGTCGCCGGAGTACAATTTCGAAGTCTTCGAATACCTTCCCGAAGAGACCATCATCAGGGTCTTCGGCATCTCGCGATACGACCGCATTGCCAAGAAGCTGGACATTGAACGCCATCTGACATGGCCTGAGCTGATTCCGTTCTTCGAGGGCGCGGCCGAGGAATTGGGCATCCAGTGCAAGGTCGAAGGGGCTCTGAAGGAGCTCGGCGAAGATGGGAAGTACGAGTGTGTCTACAGAATTACGATTTAGCGGAGCCTTAGCCTGGGTCCGCTTCTGGCACGACGCGGAGCAAGCAAGTTTGCGTCCGAACGTCCGCTCACTGGGGTGAAGCCGACTCCACGCCAACGAGACGCTACCGCCGGGTTTGACCCTAGGCGGACATGGGCTACGAGCTAATCCATTGAGCGGTCTTCCACGAAATCGAGGTCGCGGAGC
>CAYUTT010000143.1:0-5606 GCA_964447575.1 uncultured Methyloceanibacter sp. | reverse complement strand
CCGGCCCCTCATGCGCGTTGGTCTCGATCAGGAGAGGGCGCTGAAAGTCAGGCCCAAGAACCTTGCGGAACTTGTCATTATAGACGGCGAATGTCGCGCCTTCGCCGCTGCCGGGAGTCTGAGCCATGGTCTGTCTCCTCACCTTCGAGCCTAGCGCCCGATCGTTGTCGAACCATGAACCCTTGGAGCGGCGCGTCTCAGGAGCGGCGTCCGGCCTTTCGCGCACGCCGCCGCTTCCGCTGTTCGGTGGCATCTTCGTGGAGTGCGGCCATGAAGCCAACCCCCAAGGCGATCAGCACGATCGCGAAAGGCAAGGCGGCGGCGATCGCCATGGCTTGCAGTGCGCCGAGTCCGCCTGCCACGAGCAGCGCCGCCGCGACCGCACCCATGCCGACGCCCCATTGCACGCGCTCGAGAATCGGCGGCTCGGTATGGCCGCCGCTTTGCATTGTGGACAGGACCAGAGTGCCGCTATCGGCACTCGTCACGAAAAAGATCGCAACAAGCAAGGTCACGGCGCCGGCGATAAGCGTGGCGTAAGGTCCGGACTGCAAGAAGTCGATCATCACATAAAGAGACAGAGCCGGCTCGTTCTTGGCGATTTCGATGATGGCCGGTCCGGCGCGCGCCGCCGAGATCGCAGCGCCCCCCATGATGGACAGCCACACAAGAGTAATGACGGTCGGAACCAGAAGCACGCCGAAGATGAACTCCCGCACCGTGCGGCCGCGCGAGATGCGCGCGATGAACAGGCCGACGAACGGCGTCCAGCTGATCCACCAGCCCCAATAGAACGTGGTCCAAGAGGCCGACCATCCCGTATCGTCGCGGGCCGTCTGGTAAGTGAGCCAAGGGAGGTTGACGAGATAGTCCGCGAACCGGATGGTGAAGTTCCGCATGATCGGTTCGAGCGGCGCGGAGACGAGAACGACCGCGAGGATCAGCGCGGCAAGCCAGATATTGGCGAGCGACAGAACGCGGATGCCGCGCTTGAGCCCCGCGCTGACCGAAAGCACCGCCGCGCCGGAGATCACCGCCACGAGAAGCAGCTTGTGCTCCGTCGAGACATGCCAACCAACCAGCCGGTTGAGCCCCGCATTGATCTGCTCCGCGCCGAAGCCCAGGGAAGTCGCGAGTCCGAACACCGTGGCGACGATGGCAACCACGTCCGCAAGCTTGCCCGGCCAGCGGTTTACGCCGTCGCCGATCAAGGGCCGCATCGCGGAACGCACGGTGAGCGGCTCTTCCTTGCGAAAGGAGAAATAGGCGAACATCAGCCCCGCAACGGCGTAGAGCGCCCAAGGCATCAGCCCCCAATGAAAGAAGGTGATCTCCATGGCGACGCGGGCGCGCACGCGGCTGGTCGGGTCGGGACCCCAGTCCGCCAGCAACGGGTTCCCCGCGTAGTGGGTGAGCGGCTCGGCGATGGACCAAAAGACGAGACCGATACCCATGCCCGCGGCAAACAGCATGGCCGTCCAGGAAAGCCGGCTGAACTCGGGCCGCTCGTCGTCGCGGCCGAGACGCACCGATCCCCAACGCCCCAGCGCGAGAACGATGCATAGAACAAGAGCCGCAGAAACCACGGCGCCGTAGAACCAGCCGGCCGACCCCGAAATGACGTCCCTGGCCGCGGCGAAGCTCTCGTCCGCGAGCGTAGGCCAGGCGATGGTGATGACGACGAAGATCGCGACCACCAGCTTGGCGCTCGCCGGAACGCCGATGTTGCAATGGGCCAGCGTGGGACCCGAGCCGCTGTCGCGGCTTGCATCCACTAGGCCGCCTTTCGGAAATGCATGATGCCCCAGGTGAGCAAGCCGCCCTCCGCGCCTGAAACCCAGTGCTGAAGGCCTTTGAGCATGCGCCCTATGAACGCGTCGCTCGCGTCGAGTTCGTCGCGGCGTGCGTCGAGCTCCTCCGTGATGCGTGCATAGTGCGTGCGCATATGTCCGGTCAGTTCCTCGATCGACACCTCCTCGAAACCGCGCCCGGCAAGCTCCTCCCGGTAGAAGCCGAACGAGGCGAGGTCGGGGAGGTGGATGCGGTCGTAAATGGGCTGAAGCGCCTCGGCATTCTGGAGGTCGTCGGCTTGCATCGGATCGGTGAAGATGAACGCGCCGCCGGGCTTGAGTACGCGGGCCACCTCATCCAACACGGCGCGGCGGTCCGGCGCGTGCAGAATGGCATCCTGACTCCAGGCAAGATCGAATTCTTCCCCGTCGAACGGCATGCTGTCGAACGAGCCGTCGATGACGGTGATCCGGTGGTCCAGTCCCGCATCCTGCGTCAGCGTCCGGTTGCGCTCGTTCTCGACCGCCGAGAGGTTGAGACAGGTGACATGGGCGCCGTAGTCCCCCGCCAGCACACGCGCCGCGCCACCATAGCCAGAGCCGAGATCGAGCACGTGTTTACCTGCCAGCGTTCCTGCCTTCGCAGCCATGCGTTGCACGGTCCGCCGGCTCGCGGACGCGATGTTGAGGTCTTCGTCATAGAGGCCGACATGGATGTCCTCCCCGCCCCAGATCGTGCGGTAAAAGTCGTCCGCTTCGTCGCTGTCGTAATAGTCGCGGGCGAGCGCGATGGTGTCGTCAGTTATCGCCATAGCTCTTCTCCGCCACGTGAATGAAGAAGTCCGGGTCGGTCTCCTCGCCCTCCTCCAGAAAGTCGCCATAGGAGTGGATTTGCTGGAATCCGGCCTGCCGCAGCAGCTTGCGCGTATAGTTCTTGCGCAAGGGAAACATGTTGAGATTGTGCCGCGAGCCGTCGGGGAACACATATTCGAAGCGGGCCAGGCCCTCATCGACATGCACCGGCTCTGCCACGACCTGATCGCCGCAGTAATAGTATTTGTGCTTTGAGGCGAACCCTTCGTCCAGAATTCGGTCGTAGTTGCGCTGGTCGAGGATCAGAATGCCGTCGTGCTTCAAGGCGGCGTAGAACTCGGCAAGCGCGCGCCTGCGGTCGTTCTCGTCGAACAAATGCGTAAAAC
Organism: uncultured Methyloceanibacter sp.; assembly: GCA_964447575.1. Classification (GTDB taxonomy): domain Bacteria; phylum Pseudomonadota; class Alphaproteobacteria; order Rhizobiales; family Methyloligellaceae; genus Methyloceanibacter. The sequence goes on along the minus strand of CAYUTT010000143.1, from coordinate 2,617 downwards.
TGTTGCCGAGACAGATGATGGCGTCGAATTTGCCGTGCACGCTGCTGTTCAGCCAGCGCCAATCGGCATGGATGGTCTTGAGCACCACGTCGTGCTGGCAGCCATTCTCGAAGGCCTTTGCCAGCATCTCCGCCGAGCCGTCGACGGAAAATACGTCGAAACCGGCCTTTAGCAGTTGGACGGAGTGAAACCCCGTTCCAGTGGCGACATCGAGCACGCTGTGTTTGCCGCGTGCCTTCAGAACATCGATGAAGAAGCGGCCCTCGCTCTTCGCCCGCTGCCTCCAATCGATGAGTTCGTCCCACTTCTCGACAAAACCACGAACGTATTCTGTAACGTATGTATCGGTTTCCCGAACTTCGATGGGATTTTCGCCGTAGTTTTGCTTTGTATCGGGAACGAACAAAGTTCTCGTTGCGTCCGAGATCGGGGCCTCCCTTTCTCCAGGAATAACATTGGTGGGTCGCAATGTGATGAGTGAGTGTGCCTATAGCACCATGCGGCCGTCTTGGCCACCCGGGGCACGGTATTCTTTCACGCGGAATGCTGGATTTCTGCGAAGCGTTGCGCTCAACGGGGAATTTTCTGCCAAGAGGCGCCGCTATTCCGCGGGGCTCGGTACCACGCGCCATACGGCGTTGCCGACATCGTCGGCCACCAGCACTGCGCCGGATTTGTCTACGGTGACGCCGACCGGGCGCCCATAGGCGTCGCCGTTCTCGCTGAGGAATCCCGCAAGGATGTCCTCCGGCTGGCCGGACGGGGCGCCGCCTTCGAACGGCACGAAGATCACCTTGTAGCCGCTCGGCGGCTTGCGGTTCCAGGATCCGTGCTGGCCGACGAACGCGCCGCCGCGATAGCGCTCCGGCAGAAGCGTGCCGGTATAGAAGGCGAGACCGAGCGAGGCCGTATGCGCCCCGAGCGCATAGTTCGGTACGAGCGCCGAGGCGACGAGCTCCGGCCGCTGCGGACGCACCCGCGGATCGAGATGGTTGCCGAAATAGCTGTAGGGCCAGCCATAGAATCCGCCGTCCACCACGATGGTCATATAGTCCGGCACGAGGTCGCTGCCGAGTTCGTCGCGCTCGTTGACGGTGGTCCACAGCGCGCCGGTGTCGGGATGAAAGGCGAGGCCGACAGGATTGCGCAAACCGGAGGCGAAAATGCGGGACTCTCCGCTCGCAAGCTCGATCTCATGAATGGCCGCGCGCCCGTCCTCGTTCTCCATGCCGTTCTCGCCGATATTACTGTTGGAGCCGACGCTCGCGTAGAGATGTGTGCCGCCGGGGTTCGCCACGATGTTCTTCGTCCAATGGAGGTTGATGGGGCCTGCGGGGAGATCGGCGACTTTCTCGCCCGGCGTGGTAATTTCCAACGCGCCGTCCTCGTAGGGAAACCGCACCACGCCGTCGGTGTTGGCGACATAGAAATTGTCACCTATCAGCGCCATGCCCATTGGTGAGTTCAGGCCCGTCAGAAAGGCCGATCGCGTCTCGGCCACGCCGTCGCCGTCTGCGTCGCGAAGCAGCGTGATGCGGTTCGCGCTCTCGGCTCCGGCGCCGGCCCAGCGCATCCCCATTCTCATGAACCAGCCGACAAGGCCGCGCATGGCCTCGGGCTGAGGCGGCGCCGCGGTCTCGGCCACCAGCACATCGCCATTGGGCAGCACATAGAGCCAGCGGGGATGGTCGAGCCCGGTGGCGAAGGCGTTCACCGCGAAGCCCGGCGCCGGTTTCGGCATGACCCCTTCGGGCCAGCCCTTCGCGTGCGCGAGCACCACAGTGGGAAAGAAGGTCTGCACCGGCGGAGGAAGTTCCGGGTCGGGTCCGGTGCCGGCGGAGACCGGTAGCGTCGCCTCGTCGCCGCAACCGCCAAGGCAGAGCGCAACGAGCGCGCAAAGGAGAAGACCTCTCAGTCTGACCAACCTCGGTTGCGTTCTTCCAGCTTGGCGCGGAGCGAGATCATAGTGCCCCAATCGGCGAGAGAAATGTAAGCCCGGGGCCGGAACCGTCTAGAAATTGCGCCCGGCGCCTACAAATTGCTGTGAAGCGCGCATTGATTGGTCCCGAAGGGCGGATTTCCTTGGTTAACCGCCCATGCGGCATGAGGTCGTTGCCACTGGGTTCGGCTGTCCGATTGGAGTAGCGTCTTCTGGCGGTGAGTCTCGCGACAAGTTGAGTGCGATTGGGATAGGGGTCCGCCTGCGCGAGGCGAGAGAAGCGGTCATGATACAGAAAAATCGAAGCGCGAAGCGCGTGTCCGACGGCGACATCGAGGTTTTGGCTGAGGAGCCGAAAGAGTCGGCGGCGCTTGAGGACAAATCGGAACCGTCCGAGGCACCAAAGTCCGAATCGCCCCCAGCGAAGCCCTCGAAGGAGACCGCGCCGCCCAAGAGTCCGGCGTCGAGGCGGCGGGGAGGGCGGATTCTGCTGATCACCCTGGCGGTGATCGCGCTCGCGGCGATCGCCTATCGTTATATGGCGGCGCCACAGAGCGCGGAGCAGGCATCCGCTCCGCCCGCGCCGCCGGCACCCACGGTCACGGTGGCCAAACCCCTGGTCGAGACGCTCCGGGAGTGGAGCGATTTCACCGGCCAGTTCGAGGCCCAGGATTCGGT
>CAYUTT010000142.1:0-5613 GCA_964447575.1 uncultured Methyloceanibacter sp. | reverse complement strand
CCTCCTGATCGTCCGCCGGCACGGTTTCCTGGATCAGTGCGATAAGGGCCGACTCGTCCGGCTCGGTGCCGGGCGGGATCCACAGCGCCGCCGCGCAGCCCTCGACGTGGTGCGCCGTGTCGTAGTCGAAGGCAGAACAACCGAACGCCCGGATGAAGCGCGGAAACTGCGCCATATAGGTGGTCGCGTCCTTGTAGAGCCAGCGCGCGGCCGGATCGCTGCTGAAGGCGAGCGCGATGAGCGCCACACATTCATCCATCTCGGCGTGCGTCGCGGTGGCGACAGTGCCTGCGGTCATGACTGGGCCTCAAATCTCCTCGGGCAGCACGGCGAACCGGCCGGCGGCCTCATCCAGTGCGAGCACCGTGCCGCTGCCGATGTCGAAATGAAGGCCGTGCAACGAGAGCAGGCCTTCCGCCTCGCGCTCCCTCAACGCGTCGAACGTACGCAAATTGCGCAGAGACTGCCGGATGCCGGCGAGCTCGAAGGCGGTCTCCTGGCCGAAGGCCTCGATGTCGCCGTCCTTCACCTCGAGCCCGTCGAGCAGCGTCAGCCATCGTCCGATGAAGCTCGTCTCGTCGGCCTTCCCCCGCAATTTGTCCCGATAGGCGGCTACGCCGCCGCAATGCGAATGGCCGAGCACGATGAGGTTGGGCACTTTGAGCACGAGCGCGGCGTATTCGACCGCGGCGCTGGTACCGTGAAACTTGCCGCCCTTCTCGATGGGGGGCACGAGATTCGCCACGTTGCGCATGATGAACAGCTCGCCCGGCCCGGCGTCGAAAATGGCCGACACGTCGACCCGCGCGTCGCAGCAGGCGATGACCATGGCGGTCGGCGACTGGCCGAGCTCCGCAAGCTGCCGGTAGCGCCCCCTCTCGGGCGCGTAGCGTTCCCGGCGGAACCGTCCATATCCGTCCAGCAAATTCTTCGGTAGCACCAGCGAAGTCCTCTCAAGCCGCGGCACAATTCCAGCCTCCCAGACGTTTGTCTAGAAGGAGTTTGCTCCCCATATTCGATAGGCAAACCCGATCGCGCGTTTGGCCCTGCCACCTTGATAGGACGGGCCGGGAGGCGCGTAATGACGCTGCTGGCCTACCAAGAAGCGCCCAACGAAGAATGCGCCGGGTCGGCACGAGGAAACGTGGTTGAGGCGATGACGCATCTTGCGCCGAGCCTCGAACCCCTGTCCGCGACATGCTCAGCACGTCGCCGATCTCCGCTTGTGGGCGCTGGCGGGGCGTCCCCGGCGTGACTGTCCATGTCGCACCCAAAAGGAGTGCCGATATGGCTAAAGTTGTCTGTGTTCTCTACGACGACCCTGTAAACGGTTACCCGCCGCAATACGCGCGGGACGATATTCCCAAGATCGAGAAATATCCCGACGGCCAAACCACGCCGACTCCGAGCGCGATCGACTTCAAACCGGGCGAGCTGCTCGGCAGCGTCTCGGGCGAGCTCGGCCTTCGCAAATTCCTCGAGGCGGCCGGCCACGAGCTGGTCGTCACCTCGGACAAGGACGGCGCGAACTCCGAGCTCGACAAGCACCTTCCCGACGCCGACGTGGTGATCTCCCAGCCCTTCTGGCCGGCCTACATGACGAAGGAGCGCTTCGACAAGGCCAAGAACCTCAAGCTCGTGGTCACGGCCGGCATCGGCTCGGATCACACCGACCTGCAAGCCGCGATGGACAAAGGCGTGACCGTGGCGGAGGTGACGTTCTGCAACTCGATCAGCGTGTCGGAGCACATCGTGATGATGATCCTGTCGCTGGTTCGCAACTACATCCCGTCCTACCAGTGGGTTGTCAAAGGCGGCTGGAACATCGCCGACTGCGTCGAGCGGTCCTACGACCTCGAAGGCATGCATGTCGGCACGGTCGCCGCCGGCCGCATCGGCCTTGCCGCACTGCGGCGGTTGAAGCCCTTCGACGTGAAGCTCCACTACTACGACAAGCATCGTCTGCCCAAGGACGTGGAGGAGGAGCTGGGTCTCACCTTCCACCCCAATGTGGAGTCCATGGTCAAGGTCTGCGACGTGGTGACGATCAACGCGCCGTTGCACCCGGAAACCGAGCATCTCTTCAACGACGAGTTGATCGGCAAGATGAAGCGCGGCAGCTATCTGATCAACACCGCGCGCGGCAAGATCTGCGACCGCGACGCCGTGGTGCGCGCGCTCGAGAGCGGTCAGCTCGCCGGCTATGCGGGCGATGTCTGGTTTCCGCAGCCACCGGCCAAGGACCATCCCTGGCGCACCATGCCTCATCACGGCATGACACCGCATATCTCGGGCACTTCGCTGTCGGCGCAGGCGCGCTACGCAGCTGGCACGCGTGAGATCCTCGAGTGCTTCTTCGGCGGCAAGCCCATCCGCGACGAGTATTTGATCGTGCAGGGCGGCAAGCTCGCGGGCGTCGGCGCCCACTCCTATACGGCGGGCGATGCCACCAAGGGCTCCGAGGAGGCGGAGAAGTTCAGAAAGGCCGGCTGACCGGCGCAGCCAACGACCCTGCGTGCATCGCTAGGTCCTCATCGCGCCCCGCGCCTCTCGATCGTCGCAGCTCCTGCGGCCTCCTGGGAGCGCGGGGCGTCCCTGCGCGTTTGACCCGCGCGCGTCACGTCTCTGTCATATCCCCTGGCGTGTCGAGATGCCGCCCCGGGTACGGAGGCCATCGGGTCTTGCGGTATCGGCTCGGCCCGGCCAGACTACCGGCCAATAAAAGCGATAAGCGTACTAGGGGGATTAAATGGCTGGTACCGGAGTGGCTACGGCAACTCACAAAGACGTCGGGTTGCTCGACAAGGCACGGATCATCGCGCCGCCGAACTACAATCGGTGGCTCGTGCCGCCGGCCGCGCTCGCCATTCATCTCTGCATCGGCATGGCCTACGGCTTCAGCGTGTTCTGGCTGCCGCTGAGCCAGGCCATCGGCATCGACAAGCCGGTGTCCTGCCCGGACATGACCTTGATCGACGCGCTATTCACGCGCACCTGTGATTGGCGCATCGCCGATCTCGGCTGGATGTACACGCTGTTCTTCGTGTTTCTCGGCGTGTCCGCCGCCATCTGGGGCGGCTGGCTCGAAAAGGCCGGTCCCCGCAAGGCGGGCTTTGTGGCGGCGCTCTGCTGGTGCGGCGGACTTCTGATTTCCGCGTTTGGCATCTACGTGCATCAGCTTTGGCTGATGTGGCTCGGCTCGGGCGTGATTGGCGGTGTGGGTCTCGGTCTCGGCTATATTTCGCCGGTCTCCACCTTGATCAAATGGTTCCCCGACCGCCGCGGCATGGCCACGGGCATGGCCATCATGGGATTCGGCGGCGGCGCGATGATCGGCAGTCCGCTGGCCACCATGCTGATGAATTATTTCCACACGGCGGATTCCGTGGGGGTATGGCAGACCTTCGTCACGCTCGGTGCCGGCTATTTCGTGTTCATGCTCGCGGGCGCCTTCGGCTACCGGCTGCCCCCGGCCAATTGGCAACCAGCGGGCTGGACCCCGCCGGTCAACAACAAGGCCATGATCGCGAGCGGCCATGTCCATTTGCGTGACGCGCACAAAACCGCACAATTCTGGCTGATCTGGGCGGTCCTCTGCCTGAATGTGTCTGCGGGAATTGGCATCATCGGTATCGCCTCCCCCATGCTCCAGGAGATCTTCGGCGGCGCGCTCGTCAAACAGCCTGAACTGAGCTTCGATCAGGTGCAGCTCGATGAGAGCCTCGCCTCTCAGGCAGCGCTGGTCGCCGCCGGCTTCGTTGGACTGATTTCCCTGTTCAACATCTTTGGCCGCATCTTCTGGGCCTCGTCATCCGACAAGCTCGGGCGGAAGCTCACCTACTACACGTTCTTCGCGCTCGGCGCCGCCTGCTACGCGACCGCTCCGTTTGCGGCTGAATGGAAGAGCCTGGCGCTGTTCGTCGGCGCTTTCTGTCTCATCGCCTCCATGTATGGCGGCGGCTTCGCCACGGTGCCGGCCTATCTGGCCGACGTCTTCGGAACCCAGTTTGTCGGCGCCATTCACGGGCGGCTGCTCACCGCCTGGTCCACCGCGGGAATCGTCGGGCCTGTCATTGTGAACTACATGCGGGAGGCGCGATTGGCCGCGGGCGTGCCACGCGACCAGCTCTATGACCCGATCTTCTACGTGCTGGCAGGATTATTGGTGGCGGGCTTCATCGCCAACCTCATGATCCGGCCGCTCCACAGGAAATGGTTCATGAAGGACGAGGAGGTGAAAGCCCTCCAGGCCGAGTACGCTGCAGGCGCGGTGGCAAGGAAGCCCCAAACGGGGCCCGCCGAGCCGCACAGCGGGCTCACGGTGACGTCTGTCCTCGCCTATCTCGCAGTGGGTCTCCCGCTTGCCTGGGGTGTCTGGATCACCCTCCAAAAGGCCCTGGTCCTTTTCCAATAACCGGCACCGGGCTGTCAGAATTTGTTAATGTGCCTTTCAGAATTCGTTCATGGACGCTTCATGCGGCTCTCATGGCCGCTACCCATTATCTAAGCTCGAAGTTCACCGAAGGAGACGACCATGAAAGAGTGGCTGAAACCCGAGATCACCGAGTCCGAGGCTGGCATGGAGGTTACCTCCTATCTTCCGGCCGAGCTCGACCGCGCTTAATTCGCGCTGATCTAGCAAGTTTTCAAGAATGGCGGTCCCAGCGATAGCGGGGCCGCCATTTTTGTTTGCGGTGCGCGATTTGGCGCGAATCGACCCGCCAAGCCGTCAGATTGGGATAATGCGGCTGTCAGGCTCTGTTCATGACGCCGTCATGCGCTCCTCATCCGCTGTGGCGCAGAGTCGCACCATTAGGTTCCACCGAAAGGAGACGACCATGAAAGAGTGGCTGAAACCCGAGATCACCGAGTCCGAGGCTGGCATGGAGGTTACCTCCTATCTCCCCGCGGAGCTCGACCGCGCCTAATTCGGTCGCGACCGATCTTTCTTCGTTTTCGCTGAGATGGCGGCCCTTGCGATGCAGGGGCCGCCATTTTGAGTCACGCGGTCCCGCTTCCCCTCGACCCGGCGCTTCGGCTAGATAGGCGACCCAAAACGAGGGGCGCCTGCGAGGCCATGAGCGTTTTCCCCGACATCACCCTGATCGCCTTTCCAACGCCGCGCCCGTCCTCTTCGACGGGCCGATCGTCATGATCCCGATCGTCGTCGCCATTCTCGCCATTCCGGTGCTGGCCATCGTCGCCATGGTCATGGCCGCCTCGACCCGGGAACGCCTGAAGCGGCTCGAATTCCAGGTGACGAGCCTCGAGGGACGCCTCACGGCCCTCGCGGGCGGGGCCGGACCGGCGGTCGTCACGCCGGAAGCGCCGGAAGCCGTGTCGCAGGACACAGAGCCCGAGGCACAGACTTCCGCGGAGGCGGACAGTCCTCCGCCCACAGAGGCCACGGAGACAAGCTCTCCCGTGCCGCAGAAGCCGGTCAGCCTCGAGGAGCGCTTCGGCACGCAATGGGTCGTCTGGGCGGGCGGCATCGCGCTTGCGCTGGGCGGCTTCTTCCTCGTCCGCTATTCCATCGAGCAGGGCTGGTTCGGCCCCGGCCTCCGCGTGCTCCTCGCTGGCGTCCTGGCGCTCGCGCTCATCGCCGCCGGCGAA
>CAYUTT010000141.1:0-5638 GCA_964447575.1 uncultured Methyloceanibacter sp. | reverse complement strand
GCCAACGCCTCGTTCGGCATCTATTTCCCGCGCTTCACCGGCACGATCTACGAGCAGCTTTCGGCGCCGGTCTCCCCATTCGAGATCGTGGTGGGCTATGTCGGCGCGGCGGCCACCAAGTCGATCATTCTCGGCCTCATCATTTTGGCGACCGCGGGCCTGTTCGTACCCTTACAGATCGATCATCCGGTCTGGATGGCGGTCTTCCTTGTGCTGACGGCCGTTACTTTCAGTCTGCTCGGCTTCGTTATCGGCATCTGGGCCGACGGGTTCGAGCAGCTTCAGCTCGTGCCGCTGCTCATCATCACCCCGCTCACCTTTCTCGGCGGCACCTTCTATTCGCTCAACGTGCTGCCGCCAGCCTGGCAGACCGTGTCCCTGTTCAACCCCGTGGTCTATCTCGTCAGCGGTTTCCGCTGGAGCTTCTACGGGACGGCGGACGTGAGCGTGGAGGTGAGCCTCGCCATGATCGCGCTCTTCCTCGCCATCTGCCTTGGCTTGGTGTGGTGGATTTTCAAGACCGGCTACCGGCTGAAGAGCTAGGGTGCGGCGGGGGATTCCGGCCCCGCGTCAGCTTGGTAATTTATCGGGACACCAAGTCGCGCCGAGATGACTGGTTTCCTCAGCAAAAAAGCCCCATATTCTGCTTATGGCCCTCATTGGACCCTTATCCATAATTCATCCAATATCATCGCCGAAAATCGAGAGTTGAAGTCCAATGTCTAATTTTGACTATACAGCAGAAGCGGAGCTTTTCCCGGCTCGGAGCTTCAAAGCGAAATCGCTCGGCATCCGCTATAAGCGTTTCGAGGACGCAGCCGAGGCGGTTCGCTTCGCAATCGAAGAGCTCCCACCCGAGTGCCTCTTGGGCACATATCTCGAAGTTGATGAAAAGCGGTTCGACTATAAGGGGATCCGGCGCTTGTACGACAGCGCCGATTTTCCGCGTGCACCCACTGCGCACGCCAAGCCGAAGCGTGTGAGGCGGAGAAACGCCTCTCCTTCAAACTAACAAGCCGCCCCCGAAGGGGCGGCTCTCAATATCAAGATCGCCTTGTCCGTTGAGGACTAAGCGGCCTTAATGTTCGCAACAGCGGTCTTGCCAGAGCGTCGGTCCAGCTCGGTGTCAAACGACACCTTCTGGCCCTCGACCAGGCCGGTTATGCCGGCGCGCTCCAGTGCGGTAGCGTGCACGAATACGTCCGTGCCGCCATCGTCCGGCTGAATGAATCCAAAACCTTTTTGCGCGTTGTAGAATTTTACAGTGCCCGCAATCATCGGGGTCGTCCTTTCGTCTAGTTCGGTACAGTGGTGCTCAAGGCCACGCGTACGCGTGGTCCGAAGCGCGATGCGTCGATGTTTGGGAGGGTCTGAACGTGCGCCAAAGCGCAACGGCCATATGGTCCGGCCAAATGTCGATTGGTACCACATACGCTCGAACGATGGCTTTTGCAAGGCATACTGAGCGGTCCCGTGCTAGGAGCGGAGGCTGAAGCGGTGACAACGAGGGAGCGACATGGCCGACCAAGCTAAGACGGATGCCGCGCTGCGCTCAAGCGAGGCTGAGCCCAAGCTTCAACGCACGATCGGTCCGACGCAGATGGCCCTGTACGGACTGGGCAGCATGGTGGGCGCCGGCATATATGGCCTTATCGGCAAGGCGGCGGGCGTGGTCGGCAACGCCGTTTGGCTCGCTTTCCTCGTGGCCTTGGTCGCGGCACTCCTCACGGCGTTGTCCTATGCCTCGCTCGGCTCGCGCTATCCGCGCGCGGCGGGCGCCGCGTTCGTGACGCAGCGAGCCTATGGCATGCCGATGCTGAGCTTCATGGTCGGCCTTGCACTCGTCTGTTCCGGCCTATCCTCGATCGCCACGCAATCGCGCGTGTTCGGAGCCAATCTCGCGGTCTTGCTGGGCTTGGAGGCTCTTCCCCTCGAATGGCTCGCGCTCGGCTTCATTCTGGTTGCGACCGGGATCGTGTTCCGGGGCATTCGCGAATCCATGTGGGTCAATGTCACCTGCACGCTGATTTCGGCCGGCGGCCTGATTCTGGTCATCCTGGTCGGCATCTCCCATTGGGGCTCGGTCGATTACCTGGAGATGCCGTTGAGCCTTGGCGACGACCTCGCAGTTCTTATCGTCATGCAAGGCGCCGTGCTTGCCTTTTTCGCCTTTATCGGCTTCGAGGACATGTACAACGTGGCCGAGGAGACGCGCGATCCGCGCCGCACTATCCCCATTGGCCTCATCCTGGCGATGGTCGCGGCGGCGCTCCTCTATATCGGGGTTGCGGTGACCGCAGTCTCGGTCGTGCCATGGCAAGAGCTTGCCGCCGCCCCCGGCCCCATCACCGAGGTCATGAGTCGAGCTGCGCCTGGCATCTCGCCAATGCTGTTTACGGGCATCACCTTGTTCGCGGTCGCCAACACCGCACTCCTCAACTACGTCACGGCGTCACGCCTGATCTACGGCATGGCACATCAAGGGCTGCTGCCACGCAGCCTCGGCAACGTCCATGACGGCCGGCGGACGCCCCATTACGCCATCGCCGCTTTGCTTGTCGTGCTCGTGCCTCTCGCGCTTGCGGGTACGATCACGGAGCTTGCCGCGGCAACCGTGCTGCTCCTGCTCTTCGTCTTCATGGTGGTGAACGGCGCGTTGTTCGTCTTGAAGGGGCGCAAAGGCGAGGAACCTGGCTATTTCGAGATACCCCGGATCGTGCCGGCGCTCGGCGCAGTCGTGTGTCTCGTACTCATCGGTGTGCGCGTGGCCAGCGGCGATTGGCGCGCACCCGCCATTGCCGGCGCGCTGCTCCTCGGCTGCTTTGCCATCTATGTCGCCATGCGAACCCACGCCCTGGGGGCGGGACGCGAAGCGAAGGAGAAAGGCTAGCGGTTCTCAGTAAGCCGATGCGGCGGATGGCGCTGGTCGCCGCGGCGGTTGAGCCGCCGCACATAGGTGATCGCCGCTTCCGGCCGTTCCGCCTTGACCTTGAGGGCGGCTATCAGGGCGTCCTCGGCCCTGACCACGATCCGGTCACCCTTCCCTTCCAGACTGATGCCGACGGTGAATTGCGACTGCATGGCTGCCCTTCCCTGCCGTCGATCGCCTCGCCAAAGAGGGTCAGTTTACACCAATCCGGCCAATGCCCCAGGACCGATGCGCTACTTGCGGGATCAAGGCGTGGTGGCCGCAAGGCTGCCATTCAACGGCTTCCGCGCGGGAACCGGCGCCGCCTCCCCTGCAGACGGCGCGGCTGTAGCGGCGGCGGCATCACGCTTGCCGATGCTATCGAGCTTATAGATGTCGTCGAAGGTCTTCACCTGGCCCGCATCGTCGATCACGACGGTGAAGTAAGTCATATGGACCGCGAACGGCTTGTCGATCGCAACCTCGACGGTTTTGCCGTCAGCGATCAGCTTGTCGACTCGTGCCTTGGCCCAACCCTTGTCCTCGGCCAGGAGCGTGGCGGCGAGCCGGTCGGGATTGGCGACCCGCGGCTCCTCTCCGCCTTCAGCGCGCACCGCGCGCTCGAGCTGACCGCGGAGGATGGTGTCGTGCATCGAGACATCGCGCGGGTTCGGATAGAGGAACTGGACCTTGCCGAGGATGTTGGTGGGACCCGGCGCCTGAACGAAGGTGAGCGTCGACAGGTTGACCTTCTCCCAGTCGATTGTTTTCGGATCGACTGGCCTGCCTCGCTGTTTCACCGTCAGCTGATAGCTCTGGAGGACGGAAATATCTGGACCGCCGAACCAGCGGCCGCTTTGTAGTTTGGGCAAGACATCCTTGCGGATGACCGAAAGCGGTACGATCCGCTCCGGATTGAAGACAATCGCCTTCAGATCGGCAGAGAGGACCGGAGTCGGACTGTTGGGGCTGCCGACCGCGGCCTTCTCCGACTGGACGATGTTTCCGTCCTTGACGACGTGAACCATGAACTCGGGGACGTTGAGCCACACATGGGAGCCGCCGAGCGATTCCGGCATCCAGCGCCAGCGGTCCATGTTCGTTTCGAGCCGCACAATCTCCTCGTCCGACTGCGCCTTCTGCAGCGCTTGGCGCAAACGCTCGAACTGCTCGTGCTTCGGATGCAAGCCGGTGAGATACATGCCAGGTGACGACGCCGCGGCGATCTCCGTGAGCACGGTTGCCGGCTCGCGGATGGGCGGCGTCTGAGCGAACACCTTGCTCACCGTACCCGGCTCGACCAGGCCACCGCGCGCGGCGCGGGCGTATTTCAGTGCGGCGAGGCTCACCGCAATCTCGGTGGCGGCCTGATCCCCGGCGGCGCTGGGCTGATAGTCCGCCGGCGGCACGGTGAACATCGTGGAGTCGATACCCCAATCGTCGGCCTTGGCGAGCGCCCCGAGAATCGTCTGCGCTTCCGGCGAGAGGCCCGTACTGGTTACCCACAACGCCGGACCGTTATGCGCGGCGTAGAAGGCATCCGTCGCAGCGAGATCGTCGGCATGGGCATCACGCCGCAGCGCCGGATCGCTCAGCCTTTGGCGGATGGTATCAGCGATGAAAAGCTTCTCCGCGACCGCAGGTTCTGCGGTCATTTCTTCTTGTTTCTGAAGAGGCTCTTCGACAGCGCTGGGGAGCACCGCTACGGCCTCCGCGTCTTGCGCCTCGACCGCCGCGAGTGCAGCCGGATTGTCGGGAATGTCGACGACAATGCTGGTCGCGGCTGTCTCCGGATACCTGCCGGACGCAAACACAACGACAAGTACTGCGGCGAGCACGCAAATGGCCGCCGCACCGAGGATCGTGACTAAAGACCGTCCACGCATCCTGCTAGACCCCACTCTGGCCTAGGTTAATCGCAGAAGGGTCCTCCGACCACCAAGAATTGCCTTTGGCTGAGCGGAGCAGCATTGCCGAGGCGGTTTTTGGCCCTGGCCCTCGGCAAATCCAGCCAAACCCACCTCTTGATGCAGCGCATCAATGGCCTATACTCTTCGTGAGAATAGGGATGGGCCGGCCCTTGTGCCGGACCTTTTTACCTCCCATATATGCTCAATATGAGCATTATTGGACAGGAGGCCTTAAGCCGATGACGACCGTTCAGACCGGCACTCCCGAATGGGAGAAGAAGGCGCTGCCCCCACTTCCTCCGGCCCTTCTGCCTGACCTCGCCTATACGCCGGAAGTGGCCCGCGAGACGGCGCATCTCTACGAGCGCGTCAAGCGCGTGATCCCGCCGATCGAGTGGCCGGGCTTTGCGCCCTATATCAAGGCCATCAACGATCTGAAGCGGGCGCGCAACGCGGTCGTGCTCGCGCACAACTACATGACGCCCGAGATCTACAATTGCGTCGCGGATGTGATCGGCGACTCGCTTCAGCTTGCGCGCGAGGCCGCGGAGGCCGACGCCGAAGTGATCGTGCAGTGCGGCGTGCATTTCATGGCCGAAACCTCCAAGCTGCTCAATCCCGACAAGACGGTGCTGATCCCTGATTTGCGGGCGGGCTGCTCGCTCGCGGCTTCGATCACCGGCGCCGACGTGCGCGCACTGCGCGAGGCCTATCCCGGCGTGCCGGTGGTGACCTACGTGAACACTTCCGCGGACGTGAAAGCGGAGTCCGACATCTGCTGCACGTCTTCGAACGCCGTGCGGGTCGTGGAGTCGCTCGG
>CAYUTT010000140.1:0-5642 GCA_964447575.1 uncultured Methyloceanibacter sp. | reverse complement strand
AGATCGCCAAGCTGTCGCAGCACGCGGTGATGATGATCAAGGAGGCGATCAACCGTGGCTTCGCCACGACGCTCGCGGAAGGCACGAGATTCGAGCGTGGGCAGTTCTACTCGCTGTTCGCGACCGAGGACCAGAAGGAAGGCATGGCCGCCTTCATCGAGAAGCGGAAGCCGGCGTTCAAGAACCGCTAGGGGCTCGCGCTCCGGCCCGTCGCAGAGGCTTGTCAACTCAACTGCGATCTCGCAATCTTGGGCTCAGTCGAGGGCTCAGCCATGGCAGGCAAGGTCACGGTCATCGCGTTCCATCGCGCCAAGCCCGGCAAGGAGCAGGCGCTCCGCGAGGCTTTGCTTGCCGTGTGCGCACCGACCCGCGCCGAGAAGGGTTGCCTCAACTACGATCTCCACGTCTCGCCCGACGATCCAGGCCTTCTCGTGTTTCACGAGAACTGGGAGTCGGAGGCCGATCTCGACGCCCATCTCGCCTCGCCGCATATCGAGGCGTTCCGCACGGTCGCAGGCGAACTCCTTGCCGAGCCGCCCGACATCACCCTGTGGCAGGAGATCAGGGAGTAACGAGGAGCCGGGAGACGACGCCCCAAGGGCGGAAAGCCCGTCCCGCCCAGTTGACGCTCTCCGAGGCCCTCGCTATAGAGCACATCGAATACTGCGTTTCTGCCGCTTTCGCCGCTTTTCAGCCGGCCGGAAGCCGCCTCGAGGATCCAGACCATGGCTAACACCAAGTCGGCGAAGAAGGCCGTTCGCCAAACTGTCCGCCGCACCGGCGTCAACAAGACCCGCCGGAGCCGGATGCGCTCGTCCGTCCGCAAGGTCGAGGAGGCGATCGCGACCGGCAACAAGGAGGCCGCCCAGGCCGCGTTGAAGGAGGCCGAACCGGTCCTCGCGCGTACCGCTCAGAAGGGCCTCCTGCATCGCCGCTCGGCGTCCCGCAAGGTGTCTCGCCTCGCCAAGCGCGTCGGCTCCATGGGCGCCTAGCCCAACCTCCCGGACTTCGAAAAGCCGAGACTGTTGCTTGCGCGCCACAAAGGTTGCGCATTGCCGCCGCGTGCCGCATCTCAATTCGACGACTATTTCAATTGCTTGACACCCCGCCGCGAGCCCGGGCCAAGCGGACTTATCCACCGGCAGCCCCCTGCAAAAAAAAAAATTGCCGGCGCGCTTGCGGAAAAAGTCCCGAATTCGGGGACTCTCCGCGCTTAGCGCCGTCGATTCACGCTTACCGCACAGAGGCTTGGAATGCGCCGCTCATTGCATCGCTGACTGATCAATACTGCCAGTCGACCCCCGTTCGTTCGCTTGATTGGCGGGGTTTGCATGTGTATAGTCTGGTTATCCGAACGGGGAAGTCCCCTCCTTACAATCGAGTATCTTGGCCTTGGCGTTTGCCGGGACAGGTTTTCTTTGTCTTCGCAGTAAGGGGGGATGAAAATCTTGTGGAATTCTTATGCGTAAGCTGTGAATATTGCGGGCGTAGATTGTGTGAAATGGCGACGTATTGTGGTCCGCACAAAAACTGTTCTTATGACGTGCTCACAGTTTTGAGAGAGGAGGCTCGATCTTGGGCGCGCACCCGGACGAAAACGCGGTCGATGGGGTCGATGTGGCGACGGCCTGGAAGGGCCTCAAGGAGCACCCCCGAGCGCAACTCGTCGATGTGCGCACCCGCGCGGAGTGGACCTATGTAGGGATTCCCGATCTCGGGCCGCTGGGTAAGCGGGCCGTGCTCGTGGAATGGCAGACCTTTCCCGATCAGTCCGTGGATCCGCGCTTTGCCGAACGCCTTGCCAACGAGCTCGAGGCGCTCGGTGTCCAAAAAGACGACAACCTCTTCTTTATTTGCCGTTCGGGAAGCCGAAGCCTGGCTGCGGCCAGAGCGATGGCATCGGTGGGGTACCGTGCCTGTCACAACGTCACGGAGGGGTTCGAAGGACCGCTCGACGACGAGAGGCATCGCGGCGCCCTGCTTGGTTGGAAGGCGATCGGACTTCCCTGGCAGCAAAGCTAGGGGCCGGTCGATGGGACGGTCGTGGCTGTCCGCGTCGATCTAGTTGGCTGCTCATGTATCAAGCGTGCGGTGCGTAAGGCGCGACAAAAAATGAATGGGAAAGACAACAATCGTGGCACAGGCACATGCACAGGCTTCCGACGAGGAGCCTCAGCACAAGGAGCAGTGCGCACCAAGCGAAGCTTGGGCGCGAGTCAAAGCCCGGTTACGTGGCGAGCTGGGCGAGGACGTCTATGCCAGTTGGTTCAGGGGAGTTGAGGTCGAGCAGGTCGATGACGGGGTCGTCCATCTGACCGTTGCCACCCGCTTCCTCCGGAACTGGCTCCGCACACACTACTATGACTCCGTGCTGCGGGCGGCGCGGGCCGAGTGGCTGGCAGCCGAGCGTGTCGAGTTCAGCGTACGGCAGCCGCATTTCACCGTGGACCCCCCCAAGGAGGCTCCTTGCGAGCGGCGCCCGGCGGCGCCGTTGGACGCCGAGCATACGCAGTTGCCCATGCCGCTCCGCACCGGCTATGGCGGCTTCGAGGGCTCGCCCCTCGATCCACGGCTCAGCTTCACAAGCTTCGTCGTGGGCGCGTCGAACAAGCTTGCGCATGCCGCCGCGCTTCAGGTCGCAAGCGCCTCGGCGAATCCGCAATCGCCTTTCAATCCGCTGTTCCTGCATGGGAATGTCGGCCTGGGCAAAACGCACCTGCTGCACGCAATCTCTTGGCAGGTGAAGCAGCAAAAGCCGGAGGCCGAGGTACTCTATCTCACGGCCGAGCGTTTCATGTCCGGCTTCGTGCAGGCGCTTCGCGCCCGCGACGCGCTCGCCTTCAAGGAGAAGCTCCGCAACATCGACATCCTTTTGATCGACGACATGGAGTTTCTCCAAGGCCCGACCATCCAGCAGGAGTTCTGCCACACGCTGAACTCGCTGATCGACGGCGGCCGCCAGGTGGTGGTGGCGGCGGACCGAGCGCCGACCCATCTCGACAAGCTCGACAAACGCATGCAGTCGCGGCTCGGCGGCGGTCTCGTAGCCGAGATCAAGGCGATGGACTACGAGTTGCGGCACCAGATCCTGGAGAAGCGGGCGAAAGAGGCGTGCACGGGCACCAACGGGCTCGAGATCTCCGATACGGTGCTCGCCTTCCTCGCCGAGCGGCTGACCGAAAGCGGGCGCGAGCTCGAAGGCGCGATCCATCGTCTCAGGGCGAGCTATCAGCTCACCGACGAGCCGGTGACCATCGCGGTCGCCGAGCAGATCGTGCGCGATCTGATGCGCGGGACGGAGCCGCGGCGGGTGCGTATCGACGATATCCTCCGCACCGTCTCCAAGCATTACGGAGTCAATCGCGGCGATCTCCTGTCGGGACGTCGCAACCGGTCGATCGTGCGGCCGCGGCAGATCGGCATGTATCTGGCCAAGCTGCTCACATCGCGCTCGCTGCCCGAGATCGGCCGGCGCTTCGGCAATCGCGACCACACCACGGTGCTGCACGCGATCCGCAAGATCGAGCAGCTGATGACCGACGACAATCAGCTCCGCGAGGAGATCGAGCTTCTGAAGCGTTTGCTGCGCGACTGAGGGAAGGCGGGAGGGATCCGGGCAACCGGGCCCCTCCCGTCGATTCTGCGCCAGGCTTCGGCCCATCCAGGGCCCCTTCGTGCCCCTTGAAATATGGCCCCCGTCGCGGCAAGGTCGTGCCGGGAGTTCTTAGCTTCTCACTTAAGGCGTCAGGGGATTTTCGACCGGGGCTCAAGGCCTTGGGCGGGGCCCGGTGCACAGGTGGAAGCGTCAATTTGGGGGTATTGTCCAGCCATGCGCCTCACCATCGACAAACCCAGTCTGGCCAAAGCGCTCGCCCATGTGGCGAGCGTCGTCGAGCGGCGCAACACGATCCCTATCCTGTCGAACGTGCTGCTCGCGGGCGGCGCGAACGCGCTCACGCTGACCGCGACCGACCTCGACATGGAGCTGGTGGAGACGGTGGGCTGCACCTCGAAAGGGGACGGCGCCATCACCGTGCCGGCGCATATGCTGTACGACATCGTGCGCAAGCTGCCCGAAGGGAGCGACATCGCGCTCGAGCGCGACGCCGAGCAGGAGCGTCTCGTGATCACGAGCGGACCGGCCCAGTTCTCGCTCCAGACCTTGCCCGCCGACGACTTCCCCGCGCTCAGCGTGGAGGATCTCGGCCACGCCTTCACGCTGCCCGCGGCGGATCTCAGGCGCCTGATCGAGAAGACGCGCTTCGCCATTTCCACGGAGGAGACGCGCTATTACCTGAACGGCATCTATCTCCATGAAGCGGAGAGCGGCGGCAAGCCCACCTTGCGGGCCGTCGCCACGGACGGGCACAGGCTGGCGCAAGTCGAGCTGCCGCTCCCCTCCGGCGCCAAGGGCATGCCGGGCGTAATCGTGCCGCGCAAGACGGTGCAGGAGCTGTCCAAGCTCGTGGAGGACGCCGACGGCGAGGTTCGCGTCGAGCTGTCGCCCTCGAAGATTCGGGTCTCGGCGGGCCGCGTGGTGCTCACCTCGAAGCTGATCGACGGCACCTTCCCCGACTACGAGCGCGTGATCCCGCAAGGCAACGACAAGCGCATGGAGGTGGACAACGCCGCCTTCGCGCAAGCCGTCGACCGCGTCTCCACGCTGTCGAGCGACAAGGGCCGCGCGGTGAAGCTTTCGCTGGCCGACGGCAGGCTGACGCTGTCGGTGAACAATCCGGACTCCGGCAGCGCCACCGAGGAGCTTGCCGTGGACTACGGCTTCGATCCGCTCGAGATCGGCTTCAACGCCCGCTATCTGCTCGATATTTCCCAGCAGCTCGAAAGCGGCTCGGCCGAGTTCCAGCTCGCCGACCCGGGCTCGCCCACCATGGTGCGCGACGTGAAGGATTCCTCCGCGCTCTATGTGCTGATGCCGATGCGGGTATGACCGCGAAGCCGCGCGAGGATCATGGCGACGAGACGCTGGCGGCCAAGTCCCACCTCCAGCGCCTCCATGTCAGCGCGCTGCGGCTGACCGACTTCCGCAACTATGCGCAGGCGCGGCTCGATCTCGACGCGCGTCCCGTGGTCCTCGTGGGCGACAACGGCTTGGGCAAGACCAATCTGCTGGAAGCGGTGTCGCTGCTCGCCCCCGGCCATGGCCTGCGCGGCCGCCCCTATGCAGAGCTTGCCCGAAAGGACGGCGAAGGCGGCTTCGCCATCGCCGCCACGGCGACGACGCGCCATGGCGAAGTCGATATCGGCACCGGCTTCCTGCCGGGCACGCGCGAGGAAGGCGCGGGCCGAACCGTGCGTATCGCCGGCAAGGACGCAAGCACGGGTGCGCTCGGCGACTACGTGAAGCAGGTGTTCCTGATCCCCGCCATGGACGGGCTGTTCACCGGAGCGGCGGGGGAGCGGCGGCGGTTCCTCGACCGGCTCATGCTCGCCATCGACCCCAAGATGCGCACGCCGCTCAACCGCTACGACCGTGCCATGCGCCAGCGCAATCGCTTGTTCCAGATGCGGGAGTATGCGCGCGCCCTATTCGAGGGGCTGGAGGAGCAGATGGCGGAGGCGGGCGTGGCGATCGCCGCGGCGCGGCTCGACGCGGTGGAGCGGCTTGCCGCGCTGATCGAGGA
>CAYUTT010000139.1:0-5682 GCA_964447575.1 uncultured Methyloceanibacter sp. | reverse complement strand
CTGGCCGGAGGCGGTCGGCGCGAGTAGAACGGTGCGGCCGTCGCGGTCGGCACGGTCGAGGGCGGCTGTGATCGCTTCGCGGCGCTCGGCCCAATGCGCGGCCGAAGCCCAACCGTTATCGACAACAAGAAGAAGCGGTCCTTCGCCGGCGAAGGTCTCTCGGTCCGGATTGAGCACAGGGCGCGCAAGCGCGAGGATCAGCAGCGCCGCGAGCAGCATACGCAGCAAGGTGAGCCACCAGGGACTGCGCGCCGGCGTCTCTTCGGTCTGCTCCAGGTCCTTCAGAAGGCGTGTCGGCGGGAAGACCACCACATGCGGGCTCGGCGGCGTGAAGCGCAGCAACCACCAGACGGCGGGCAGAGCAGCCAGCGCCACCAGAATCCACGGCTGCAAGAAGCCTATGGGCCCGAGCATCATCATGTGACGCCTGCCGGCGTTGTGGCGGCGCTCCGCCGCGTGCGATAGCGATAATCCCGGTCGAGGCCCGCAAGGTGGCCGTGGATGGCCAGCACCACTTCCTCGGGCGGCCGGTCGGTGTGGTGGACGACGAACGACCAGCCGAGCCGGCGCGCGGCCTCTTGCAGATCGATACGGTGCCGCTCCATCCGGGCTCGATACGTCTCGCGCAGGTTCTCGGCGCGGCCGGCGATGACCCGGTGGCCGCCTTCGCTGCCGGTGAACTCGGTGCGGCCGGCGTAGGGCAGGGTCTCCTCGGCGGGATCGAGGACTTGGACAAGATGACCGCGCACACCTTGGCCGGCGATGCTCTGGAAGCCCGCCACCGTTTCATTCACCGGCTCGAGAAAGTCGGAGAATAGAAGGCATTCGGAAAAGCGGCTGAGGCGCGCGGCGGGCGGCAGGCTGGCGTCCGC
This sequence comes from uncultured Methyloceanibacter sp., assembly GCA_964447575.1. Taxonomy (GTDB): domain Bacteria; phylum Pseudomonadota; class Alphaproteobacteria; order Rhizobiales; family Methyloligellaceae; genus Methyloceanibacter. The sequence goes on along the minus strand of CAYUTT010000139.1, from coordinate 4,810 downwards.
GGTTTCACCCATCAGCACCTCGGCGACCTTGCGCGTGGTATTGCGGCCCGCGAACGGCATTCTGCCGAGCAGTCCGACGCGCTCGCCGGCGCGGGACAGAAGCTCGGTCAAGGCGAGCGAAAGAACCACGGCGCGGCTTTCCTTGGTCACCTTCGACAAGGAGGAACGGAAGCGCATGGAGGGCGACAAGTCGACCCAGAGCCAGACCGTGTGCGCGGCTTCCCATTCGCGCTCGCGGACGAAGAGGTGATCGGAACTCGCCGAACGGCGCCAGTCGATGCCGGTAAGCGAATCGTTCACGTCGAAATGGCGGAATTGCCAGAACGTCTCGCCGGGACCGGCGCGGCGGCGGCCATGGGTGCCGTGCGTCACGGTATGGGCGACACGCTGCGCCTCGATGAGAAGCTCGGGCATGCGCGCCGCCAGCCCATGGGCTTCGGCTTCCTCGGCCAGGAACGGCTGAAGCGATGTCGCTCGCGCGTCCGCCAAGGCCTGGCTACCTCAGGGGCTCGATGAGCCTTGCCATCATGTCGCTCATATCAATGCCTTCGGCGCGGGCGGCGAAGGTGAGCGCCATGCGGTGCTTGAGCACAGGCTCGGCGAGATCGACCACATCGTCGACGGACGGCGCCAGACGGCCCTCCATCATTGCTTTGGCGCGGACGGCCAGCATCAGCGCTTGGCTCGCGCGCGGGCCCGGACCCCAGGCGATCATCTCGTCCAGGGTCGCGTCGATGCCAGTGCCCGGTCGCGCCGAGCGCACGAGCTTCAGGATCGCGTCCACGACCTGGTCGCCGACGGGCAATTGCCGCACGAGGCGCTGGGCCATCATCAGCTCCTCAGCGGAGAGGATGGTCTTGAGGTTCCGTTCCTCGACGCCGGTGGTGGCGAACAGCATGCGCCGCTCGGCGTCGGCGTCCGGGTAGGAGACGTCGATCTGCAGCAGGAAGCGGTCGAGCTGTGCCTCGGGGAGAGGGTAGGTACCCTCCTGCTCGAGGGGGTTCTGGGTGGCGAGCACGTGGAACGGCCGCGGCACGTCGTGGCGGATACCGGCCACGGTCACGTGATGCTCCTGCATCGCCTGCAGCAGCGCCGACTGCGTCTTGGGGCTCGCGCGGTTGATCTCGTCGGCCATCAGGAGCTGAGTGAAGATCGGGCCCTTGACGAAACGGAAGCTGCGCTTGCCGCTCGTCTCCTCCTCCAGCACCTCGGAGCCGACGATGTCCGACGGCATGAGGTCGGGCGTGAACTGTATGCGCTTGTTCTCGAGACCGAGCACCGCGCCCAGCGTCTCCACTAGGCTTGTCTTGGCGAGGCCGGGAACGCCGATGAGAAGCGCGTGTCCGCCGCAAAGCAGCGTGGTCAGCGCGAGATCGATGACACGGTCCTGGCCGAAAATCACGGTGGCGGTCGTGTCGCGGACGTCCTGGATCTTGGCGCCGATCTCGTCGAGGCGATCCACGAGTTGAGTCTCGGATTGGGCAACAGTGGTCATGGCTTCAGTTCGCTCGATCCTGATGTTGGGAGGACTATAGGGCCAAAGGCCTGGGAAAGCGGAACACTTTGAGAGGCAATTGGGTCACAATAGCGTTTGCGCAAGACTCGGGCGTGCGATCGAGGGTGCAGCAATCGAGAGGTCGTAGAGCGGCGAATATGACGAGGCCCGACCAGGATAAAAGAGCCCCACTCGTAGCATCTGCCGGGGACGGCGGCAAACCGGGTGGGCCATCATTGCCAAACCTTAATATTTGCGGGGATATCGGGCTCAAGATCGCCCGGGACGGGACGTGGTTTTACCAGGGCAGCCCCATCGGCCGGAAGCCGCTGGTCAAGCTGTTCGCCTCCGTGCTGCGCCGCGAAGACGGCGGGTTCTACCTGGTGACGCCTGTGGAGAAGGTTCCCATCGCGGTCGAGGGGGAGCCCTTCGTGGCCGTGGAGCTGACGCGCGAAGGGGAGGGCAAGGAGCAGCGCCTCACCTTCCGGACCAACGTGGACGATGTGGTCACGGCGGATGCCGCCCACAGGATCGGATTCCGCGCCGAGCCCGGCGGCGGGCGAGCGCCGTTCGTCGAGGTGCGCGACGGCTTGCGGGCGCAGCTTGCCCGGCCCGTCTATTACGAGTTGACGGCACTTGCGGTGGAAGCGGACGAGGGCATCGGTGTGTGGAGCTGCGGCGCCTTCTTTCCGTTTCCCATGGAGTAGGGCGGAACCGCCCTCGCTTTGTCGGGCGCGCAAAGCTAAGGTCTCGGCAAAACCGCTTCGGGGAGACCACTTAAGCCGATGTTGCGCATCGCCCTCATCGACCTCCTGCTATTTCTGCTGCCGTTCCTGGTCTACGCCGCGTACATGATCGCGGTGAAGCGGACGGCGCCGGCGGATATCTGGAAGACCGCGCCGATTCTTTGGCTAGTTGCCGCAGGGTTCGGTCTCCTGCTCGTGTTCATGGTAACGCTCGTGCAATTCACCGGGGGCAGTCGCGAGGGGACGTATCGCCCGCCCGTCACCGTGGACGGGGTGATCAAGCCGGCCGAGATCGACTAACGGGAAAGGCCATGGCCGAGCACGACTCTCTCCGCGCGGCGGCACCGGCTTCGCTGAAAGACGCCGCATGGCTCAAAGGACCGGCGACGGCTGTTTTCACCGCGCTGTCCGGCAACGGCATCGAGACACGGGCGGTCGGCGGCGCGGTCCGCGATGCGCTGCTCGGGCTCACCGTAACCGACATCGATTTCGCCACCACGGCCGCACCCGAGAGGGTCATGGCGCTTGCCCGCAAGTCAGGCCTGAAGGCGATTCCCACGGGCATCGCGCATGGCACGGTGACGGTCGTGGCCGACGGCGCGGCCTTCGAGGTGACGACGCTCCGGCGTGACGTGGAGACCTATGGCCGCCGCGCCAAGGTGGTGTTCACCGAGGACTGGGCGGAGGATGCGAGGCGGCGCGACTTCACGCTGAATGCGCTTTACGCGGGCGCTGACGGGACGATCTACGACCCGCTCGGCGGCTATGCGGATCTCTTGGCGGGGCGCGTGCGCTTCATCGGCGAGGCGGAGGCGCGCATCAAGGAAGACTATTTGCGCATTCTCCGTTTCTTCCGCTTCAACGCCTATTACGGCAGGGGCCCGCTCGACGCGGCCGGCCTTTCAGCCTGCGTGAAGGAGCGCAGCGGCCTCGCCCAGCTCTCGGCCGAACGCACGGCAGCGGAGCTGAAGCGTCTTCTCGTAGCGCCTAAGGCTTTCGCCGCGGTGGAGGCCTTGTTCGACTATGGGCTCCTGCCTGGAGTCCTCGGCAGCGCGCCACGACTTGAGAGACTTTCCCGCCTGATCGCAGTCGATACGGCGCTTGAGCGTGAGCCCAACGCCATACTCAGGCTTGCGGCCCTTGCCGTGTTCGTGGCGGAGGACGCGCCGCGGCTCGCCGCGCGGTTCAAGCTCTCCAACGCGGAGCTGGCCGTGCTGCTATGCGGCGCGGACGAGTGGCTGGAGCGCGCTCTGCCCGACGAAGATGCGGCCAAACGGCTGCTCTATCGACTCGATCCCGAGACTTATGCATGGCATGTGCTTCTCGCCTGGGCTGAGCAAGGCGCGGGCGCCGACAATCCCCACTGGCGGGATGTGCTCGGCTTGCCCGAACGTTGGCAGGTCCCCGTCTTCCCCTTACGCGGGCCGGATATCACGGCGCTTGGCGACCTCAAGGGGCCCGCGATCGGCGAGATGCTCCGCAAGCTCGAGCAATATTGGATCGACGGCGGCTTCGCCGAGGACCGCGAGCAGCTGCTGGCCAAAGCGAAGACGCTGGTTGGCTAGCCCAAACGCTCGATCAGCGCCATGGCGGCGGCGGGCGCGCGCAGCTTTCCTTCATGGATGAAATACACGAACACGTCGCGCGGTTTGGCGTCGGGCGTGTGAGCGGCGTCGACGACCGGCAGGTCTTCCGGCATGCCGCCTTCCGCCCAGACCTTGAGGCGGGCGGCCCAATGATCGAGGTCCTCCGGCGCGTAGCCGGTCTCGATCGTGTCGTCGCCTCGTTGGAGGCGTGCATAGACGATGTCTCCCGTGACGTCGCCGATCGAAGGATAGTCCTCGCTGTCGACGAAGACCGGCGCCACGCCGTGGTCGCGCAGCAAGCGAATGAAGGCTGGGTCCTGGAAGCTCCGGTGCCGGACCTCGACGACATGGTTCAGCTTCCGCCCGTCGAGGTTGTCCGGCAGATGGCCTAAGAATGCGGCGAAGTCCGCCTCGTCGAATTTCTTGAAGGGCGCGAATTGCCAGAGGATCGGCCCCAGCTTGTCGCCGAGCTCGGCGAGCCCCGAACCGACGAAGCGCTCGATGAAGCCGCCGGTGTCCGCGAGCGCCTTCTGCTGGGTGACGAGACGCGGACCTTTCACCGAGAAGACGAAGCCCTCCGGCGCGGTGCCGACCCATTTGCGGAAGCTGTTCGGGCTCTGCAGCCGGTAGTGTGTGGCGTTGATCTCGATGGTGGTGACGTGGCTCGCGGCGTAGGCGAGCTCGTCCGCCTGGCGCAGGCCTTCCGGGTAGAACGTGCCGCGCCAGGGCGCATAAAGCCATCCGCCCATGCCGGCGCGAATACGGCCTGGCTCTCCGCTTTGTACTGCCACCGACCAATCCTCGTCATGCCCGGCCGAAGTGCCGAGCATCCACGAATTTATCGAAGACGTGGATGGCCGGGGCAAGCCCGGCCATGACGAACTCATAACAAGTGCCGCACACAATAAAAAGAGCCGCGCCCGAAGGCGCGGCTCGATACGCGGGGGTACTAATACGCAGGGACACAACTTACGCGACGCGAC
>CAYUTT010000138.1:0-5697 GCA_964447575.1 uncultured Methyloceanibacter sp. | reverse complement strand
CTTGGGCGGGGTGCTCGTGGCGGTGGTCTTGGCCTGGGGCGTGGCCTTCGCAGGCTCGGCGGCGGCGCGCGATACGATCGGTGCCGGCACGAGCGCGGCTTCTTCGATCCAGCCGCTCGCGCCGCTCTTCAGGTCGCGGATCTGGGCGTAGCCCGCCTCACGGCTGATCACGCGGAAGGGGCGCCCGGCCGGGAAGCCATACAGGAATGCGGCCTCGGCCGAAGGGCCCGCGAGCACTTCGATCGGCTTCTTGGTCACGAGAATGCGGTCCGGGTCCTCAGGGAGCAGGGACGGCGCGGGTTGAACCGCTTGGGGCGCCGGGAGCGCGCCGGTGATCTCCATGTCGGGTTGGGCGATGGCCAGTGGTGCGGGCGGCGGCGCGACGGCGATGGTGAGCGTTGCGGCCCGATCGGGCGCTATGCCGAGGTCCTGGCCGGACAAGAGATACGCGCCCGCGGCCAAGCCAAGACCGAGAGCTACGAGGACGACGACAGGCTTCAGCACGGCCACCTCCCCGACGCAGGCTTGGATGCCACGGTCCGCTCATTCTCGACCAAAGCGTTGCCGCGGCTCATCCCATATGGGGCTCGCCTTCCGCCGTCACAACCCGGGCGGAACCATGTCTTATAGCACAGGGTAGCGGCGCGGAACCCCCCACCCCTTGAGGTTGTATCAACGTGAAACAGTAGGCGAGAAGAGCGTTGGCGTGGCCAGGCTCAGCGGCATGAAGCAGCTACGCCACCTGCAGCGGCCGGGCCGGTGACGGGCTCCGCCAGAGAGGGAAAGTCCCGCGGCAGGGCCGCCATGATCGCGCGCATGTCGTCTGAGCGCGCAGGGTGGCTCGCGCTGCCCAGGACCACGCCGACGATGGTCTCGCCGTTCGGGGCGCGCCACGCGGTCACGAGATTGTAGATGTTCTGCGAGACGTGCGATCCCGTCTTCGCCCCGATCACGGTGCCCTCGCCGAGGATCTCGATGGTGGTCTTGAGCGTCACGGTCCGCGCGTTCGGACCGTCGATCTGGAGCACGCGTTCCGTGCAGGCCCACGCGGGCAAGAGCCTTCGATCGGTGAAAATATGGGCTGCGACAATTCCCATATCGCGCGCCGTGGCGACGTTGGCGGGGGAGAGGCCGTAGGGGTCGGCAAACCCGGCCTGGCCGGCGCCGAGCGCCGTAGCGGCAGAGCGCATCTCCTCCACGAACCGCTTGATGGCCACCGTCGAGTCGCCCTTCTTGTTCTCCTGGGCGAGAAGGTCCTGGCCGACACGGTCGGCGATGGCGAGCGAGGCATCGTTGCCCGAGACCAGCGCCATGCCGTAGAGCAGGTTCTGCAAGCTCCAGACGTCGCGCCGCTTGAGGCCGGCGCTTGAGCCGGTGGGCAGATGGGGCCAGTTTATGGTCACGGTCTCGGAGAGCCGGTCGCCCATGCGGTCCATGAGCACATAGGCGGTGACCAGCTTGGTCAGGCTCAAGATGCGGAACACCTTGTCCGGATTCTTGCTGTAGAGGATGTGCCCCGTCTCGGCGTTCATCACGAAGACCGAATTGGCCGTGATCTCGGGCGGGGGCGCCTTGGCCGGCTCGCGCGGCGCTTGGGCAAGCGCATTACCCCCCAACAGCGCAACGGCCACGGCAACTCCGCATAGCCATGGAGTCGAGCTTCCAGAATTCAGAACCTGTCCCTCACTTCTTGTGCTCGGCGTCCCATCGAGCCATAGCACCTGTCAGCATCGCGTGGAAGCTGCCGTCGGTCGTCATCTCGGCGATGCCCTCGCCGAACTTTGGCGCGAGTGAAGCGCAGGGCGACTTCTTGGAGAAGGCCACGAACATTTCGGCCGACAGAAGTGCCGGCTCGACGGCGACGACCTTGTCCTTGATGCCGAGTCGCGCGGCTTCGGCCACGCCGGGATAGTAGCCGGCGATCACATAGTCGGCCTTGCCCGCCAGCAGCGCCTCGAAGGCGTCGTCGATGCCGTCGGTCCGGGTGACGTCGAGCTTGTCCTTGATAAAGGCGTCGAACTGGTTGCCGTAGCTCTCGCCTTCGTTGGTCGCGCCCTTCTTGCCGATCAAGTCGTCCTGTCCCTTGAAGTCGAAGGGCTTGTCCTTGGCCACGAACACGACAACGGGATCGTAGATGAAAGCGGGCTGCACATAGTCGAGATATTTTGCGCGGTCGTCGTTGTAGTAGATGCCGACGATCATGTCGGCCTTGCCCTCGTGCGCGGCCGCCTGTGCCGCGGCCCAGCTCCCGAGATATTTCGACTCGAGCGGAACGTCGATGTTCTTGGCGATGGCCTCCACGAGGGAGGGCGCGGCGCCGTCAATCTCATCGCCTGCCTTGAAGGCGATGGCGGGATACTGCGGATGACCCGTGGAGACGATCTCCTTGCAGGTGTCGGCGGCAACGGCACCGCCGCTCGCCAGAGTCAGGGCCACAAGCACGCTCAAGCAAAGGGTTCTCTTCATCTCAGGATTCCTTGTTCCCGTTCGAAACGGCGCGAACTTGCATTGTCCCGTGTGACGGAGCTTGGGTAGGGCGTTTCAGTGTGAGGTCCGGGCAAACCGGCTAGCGCCCTTGCGCCTGGGCCTTGATCTTGTCCACCTCGGCTTGCGAAACCTTGCCGGCCTTGACCAGGGCCTGGACGCAGGCCGGGGAAAGTCCAGGGCCGGCTTTCTTCATGCAAAGATTGAGCGCGGCGGTCTGGAGGCCGTAGTCACCACAGAACTTTTTGTAGTCGTTGACGCAGTTGTTCTGCATGTCCTTGCTGATGGTACCGGCCTGCGCCCATGCCGCAGCCTGACCGAAGCACAAGGCGCAGCCGAGCACTGTAAGCGCAACGAGGATATGCGTATTGGACATGGCGCCCCCCTTGAGTTTTGCCGCGTATTCGTTGGTCCTATCAACGCCGCGCTAATGTCTTTTTTGGGGCCGAAGCGCCGATTCCGGCGTGGGGCGCAGAGTGTCCGCGGTCTCAGTCCCGCGAGACGGTGACGCCCCAGGGCGCGCTCCCTGTCGGGATCGATTTGATGACCTTGAGGCTCGGCACGTCGATCACGGACACATCGTTGCTGTTTCCGTTGGTCGTGAACAGGAACTTTTGATCCGGGGTGAAAGCGAGCTGCCAGACGCGCCTGCCGACCAGCAGATAGTCGACGACCTCCATGGATTTGGCATCGATGACCGCCACGCGGTTGGCGGGGCCTAGCGCCACGAAGGCCTTGGTCCCGTCCTCGGTCACGCGAACGCCGACGGGTTGAATGTACTCGGGCTGAACGCCCGGAATCTCGAACCCGATGGTCTTCACGATCTTGCGCGTTTGCGGGTCGATCACCGAGACGGTGCCGCCGATCTCCGCAGTCACCCACAACTGAGTCCCGTCGGCGGTGAACTCCGCGAAACGCGGCCGCGATCCCACCAGCACATTGTCCGTAATCTCGTAGGTCTCGGTGTCGATGAAATGCGCCATGTTGGTGGTTTCCGAGGTCACGACCACGACCTTGCCGTCGGGGCTGACGCCCACGCCTTCCGGCTCGACGCCGACCAGCACCTCGGCCAACACCTCCTTGGTGTCGAGATCGATGACCGTCAGCAGGTTGTCGTCCTCGTTGGCGATATAGACCGGGCTGCCGGACGGATGGAGATTCAGGAGCTCGGGGTCGGGGCCGGAGGGAAGGTCGCCGACGATGTCGTGCGTCTCCACGTCGACCACCTGGACGGTGTTGTCGTCGCTCGCGCAGATGAGGAGGTGCTTCCCGTCCTTGGTCAGGATGATGCCACGCGGACGCTCGCCTACCTGAATCGTCTCCAGGATCTCGAATGTGTCGCTATCGATGACGGTGATGGAGTTGCCCTTCTCGTTCGACACATAGACCGTGTAGGCGCAAGCGGGCGCGAGGCCGGCCAGCAAGCCGAACGCGGCAGCCGCAATCCCTAAACCTCTGTGGCTCACGAACATCCTCTCAGCCGCGCAACGGCCCTCTCATTCGAATTTGCAGGCACTCTCCGGCTCGTCGATGCCGAGCGTATCGACTTCCGCGCCTTTGTGCAGGAAACCCTGCTGGGGCGACATGGATACCGGTAGATCGCTCCCGGCCACGATGATCGGCTGGCGGAGCTGGCCGTCCCATTTGCGGAACGTCACCTTCTGCCCCTTGAAGGCCGCAAGCTCAAGCTCGTCGCCGCGGATGTGATCGGCGATCGCGGCGAACTCCGCGGAGCCTGTGCGCGACGCCGCCTCGCCGACGGCGCGGACCGCGACCCAGGCCTGATAGTCCACAGGCAGCATGAAGCGCTTGGCGAAACGCTGGAACCGGTTCTGCATCTGGGTCGCGCCCCATTGCTCGTGCGCCGGATGCCAGCTCGTGGCCTTGAGCCCGGCGGTGCCGGCCACGGGGCGCGGGTCCCAGGTGCGATAGGGCAGATAGGGGCCGAAGGTCTCCCGCTCGTCGGCGACGACAACGATGTCGTGGGCGGGCGCGCCTTGGGTGAAGATCGGCATCTGGAGTTGGATCAGCTGCTGGCCGGTATCCGACCGCCGGGCGCCCGGCTCCTCCTCATAGATGCGCTCTGCCACGATGGTGGCGCCGAAACGCTTGGCCGATCGTCGCAAGACCTCCAGAAAAGCGCGGTCCTCGGGGAAGACCCCACTCACCACGAACCAACGCGTCCATTTCTTCCAGACGAGATATTGCGCGAGTGCATCGGCGAGCATCGCCCGGTCGGGCGCCGTGTGCAGCAAATTGGCGCGGCAATCCTCCTGCCGCAGACTCACCTCGGGCGCGCGCACGTTGAATAGGAGCACGCTCTCGTTTTTCACGGCATCCGACAGCTGGAGCAGGGTCTCGGCCGGCGCGTCGACCAGAACGAACTGGTGGCCGCCGGCAACGAGACCTCTCAGCGCCTCGACGGCGTTTGCATCGCTCGAGACGCGCGCGATCTCGAGCGTGAAGGCCTGCTTGGTGAACGTTCCCGTCGTGTTGTTGTCCTTCAGCGCGATCTCGGCGCCGGCTATGCCGAGATCGTCAGGCTCGACATTGAGCCGCGACAGGGGAATGGGCCGTTTGACTTCCTGCTTGAGGTAGCCGATCGGGACCAAAGTGGGCTTAGCGGAGGCTTCGCCGGGCGTTGCAGGCGCACCATCTTCCGCGGCCGAGACCGGTAGGGAGGCGGACAGAAAAAATCCCAGAAATCCGGCGGCGATGAGAAATTGCCAGGGATTCCGGCCGACCCTGAGCCTTGGGCGCGCCGCATTCTTGCAACGGTCGGGAAGGCGGAGCGGCATGGGATAACCTACTGACTCAACAAGGGTCTGCGCCTGACTAAGGTCAGGCAGCAAGTGTAGTCTGCCATTTTCAAGTCATGCGGCAACCTTGACGGGAATTACTGGCATAGATTGCTGACTGCATGAAACGCAGAGTAGAACATTGGCATCGTTTCATTGACAAGTTCCAAGGCCGCGCGCACGCTCCTCGTGCGAACCCGTCTGGAGCGACCGGCAGTAAGCCGGTTGAATCGGGATCACGCTAGGGAGGAAAACATGGCGAGTATCAAGACGGCTAGCGCGCTGGCCAGCGCGTTAGCGATGTGTATTGGGGGTGCCGGATTGCACCAAGCCTTGGCGCAGGAAGAAACGCCAATGGTTGCAACCGTCAAGCACAAGGACGCGCCGATCAGTCCTGTCTCTCAGGAGCAACTCA
>CAYUTT010000137.1:0-5711 GCA_964447575.1 uncultured Methyloceanibacter sp. | reverse complement strand
CGAGCCCCGCCCTCACGGCGGCGCGGCAGCCCTCGATGGCGGCCACTACGCCTTCCACGTTCTCGCCGTAGCGGGCGTAGGGCAGGCATTCGCCCCGGCCCCGAAAACACCCATCGCCGATCTCGGCCACCACCACGACCGCCTCGCGCTTGGCGCCGCGGGCAATGGTGAAGGCGCCCCGGATCGGCCAGCGCTCGACCGCAATTTTGAGGCTGAAAGGCCCATCCGGCCCGCTAGGCACGCCCGTCGAGGCCACCATAACCCTTTATTTCTCCGGTGTTTTCGTTCAAATACGTAAGGACTGCAATGGCGGCGGGCGCCTCAGCGTAAGTACGAGCTAAGCTAAGTTCTTCCATGCTCAAGCGCGACCACCAGCTCGTCCTGCCGACCCAAGCCCGTGCTCCCGGCTTTCGCGTCGAGCTCCGCGGCACCACGTTCCGCCTGGTGGCCACCGGCGCCTGGACCGTGGCGGAAGCGGCCGCGCTCGACAAGGCCTTGCGGCGGCTCAGGGTCCCCATTCCACCCACGTCCGACTTTACCGGCGAGATGGACATCGCCGGCATCGCCGAGATCGACACCGCCGGGGCTTGGCTCCTGCAACGCACCGCCAATGCCTGGGCGAGGGGCGGCTTGCGCACCCATTACGCAGGCGCGACCGAGGGCTTTCGTATCCTGATCGAGGAGGTGCACCGCCGCGCCCAGGCGCAGCGTCCGGAGATCGAGAAGCGCGATCCGCTCAAGGAGTTGGTCGACAACACCACGCGGGCGCTCACCAGCGTGTGGCGCGACGCGGTCGAGCTGACCGCCTTTCTCGGCGAGGTCACGGTCGCCTTCGTGCGCTTGTTCAAGCAGCCCTGGCGCTTCCGCACCACGTCCTTCTTTCACCACCTCGACCATGCCGGCTTGCGGGCGGTCCCCATCATCGCGCTGATCTGCTTCCTGATCGGCGCCGTGGTCATGCAGCAAGGCGTGGTGCAGCTGCGGCCCTTCGGCGCCGAGCCGTTCGCGGTCAACATGGTGGCCATCCTCGCGCTCCGCGAGGTCGGTATCCTCCTCACGGCCATCATGGTCGCGGGCCGCTCCGGTTCCGCCTTCACCGCCGAGATCGGCTCCATGAAGATGCGCGAGGAGATCGACGCCATGCGTACGCTCGGCATCGATCCCATGGACACGCTGGTGCTGCCACGGGTGCTCGCCCTCATCGTGGCGCTGCCGCTCCTGACCTTCCTCGGCGACATCATGGGGCTCGTGGGCGGCGGCGTGATGGCCTCCGCGGTGCTCGGACTCGACTTCTCCACCTATCTCGACAAGCTGCGCGAGGCGGTCGACATGCAGCACTTCATGGCCGGCATGATCAAGGCGCCCTTTGCTGCCGTAATCATTGCCCTTGTCGGCTGTCTCGAAGGCTTGCGGGTCGAGGGCAGCGCCGAGTCTCTGGGTACGCATGTGACCTCCGCCGTGGTCAAGGCGATCTTCCTCGTGATCATTCTCGACGCCGTGTTTGCCATGTTCCTATCGGGGATCGGGATGTGATCGTCGACAACGGACGAGAGGTGGTTATCCGCGTGCGCGGGCTCGCCAAGAGCTTCGGCAGCCATCAGATTTGGGACGCGCTCAACCTCGACGTCTATCGCGGCGAGATCCTCGCCATCGTCGGCGGCTCCGGCCAAGGCAAGTCGGTCCTGATGCGCGTCATCACGGGGCTGGTCCTGCCTGACACAGGCGATGTCATGCTGTTCGGACAGCCTGCGAGCACGCTCACGCCTCAAGCGCGTCTCGACATCGAGAAGCGCTGGGGCATCCTCTTCCAGGACGGCGCGCTGTTCTCCTCGCTCACCGTGCTGCAGAACATCCAGGTGCCCATGCGCGAGCATCTCGATCTGCCCCAGGCCATGATGGACGATCTGGCTTTCCTCAAGCTCACCATGGTCGGCTTGCCACCGAACGCGGCGCACAAATTTCCCTCGGAGCTGTCGGGGGGCATGCGCAAGCGCGCGGGGCTGGCAAGGGCGCTCGCGCTCGACCCCGAGATCGTATTCCTGGACGAGCCCACGGCGGGCCTGGACCCGATCGGCGCCTCCGACTTCGACCACCTAATTCGCAAGCTGCAACAAACACTTGGACTTACGGTGTACATGGTGACCCACGATCTTGATACGATCTTCACGGTGTGCGACAGGGTGGCCGTTTTGGCCGACAAGAAGATCGTGCGGACAGGATCACCCGCCGAGCTGCAGAGCCAACCTAAGCACCCATGGATCCGGGAATATTTCTGCGGGGAGCGGGCCCGCGCTGCGAGCCCCACCGAGCAACGAAGGCTGATTGCTAATGACGCCTGACGGTTGTTGAGTGGTTCCATGGAAACCAAAGCCAACTATTTGATGATCGGTGGCTTCGTGCTGGGCGTGCTCGCCTTCGCCTTCCTCTTCGTGTTCTGGATGAGCAATTTCGGGAGTGGCGGCAAGCGCTACCGCATCGTGTTCGAAAGCTCCGTGGCGGGGCTCACCTCGGGTTCGAGCGTCGCCTTCAACGGCATCAAGGTCGGCGAGGTGCAGTTCTTCTCGCTCGATCCCGAGGACGGCCGCAAGGTGCAGGTCCAAGTCACCGTGAACGACATGACGCCGGTGCGGACGAACTCCCGCGCCAGCATCGTGTCCTTGGGGCTCACCGGCGGCAGCGGCATTCAGATTTCGCCCGGCACACCGGACTCGCCGCTCCTTGTGGCCACGAAAGAAGACCCTATTCCGACCATACAGGCCGTCCGTGGCGCGGGCCAGGGGTTGTTCGACGCAGCGCCTGCTGCCCTCAACAGCGCCAGCGCTTTCATCGAGCGTCTGGACGCGCTCGTCGCCGCCAACGAGGCGGCAATCACCAGCACGATGACCAATGTGGATCAGTTCACCACGATGCTGAACGGCAAGGACGAGGAAATCAGTCAGACCATCTCGGAGTTGCATCAGGGGGCCAAGGCCTTCAGCGAGCTGGGTGACAAGATCGGCCGCGATGTCGACGATCTGACCCTGCAGGCGAAGCAAGGCTTGCGGGATTTCAGCGCAGCCATGCAGGAAGCGCAGCGCGCCGCCGTCACCCTCAACCGGATACTCGAGAAGTTCGAGCAGAGCCCGACGAGCTTCTTGCTGCGGGGATCGAGACCGCCGGAACCCGGCCAGAGAGGCTTTGGGCCTCCACAGTCAGGAAGCCCCTGAGGCGTCAATGGTGAGTCTTCGCGGGCCTTTCGCCTATCAATGGGCTTCGGCGGAGCCGAGGCGCTGCGAGCGGGCGGTCCTACGGGCCGCTTCCCGCTTCGCGGGCCCGGGCTCGCAAGGAAGCTCGATGTCGATCTCGAGCAGCGACATGGCCTTGCCCCGCTCGATCTTCACCTGAACCTTGTCCACGTCCACGGGAACGTGCTTGGCAACCGCGCGAAGCACCTCTTCCCGCAGAAGGGGGATCAGATCCGATTGGCCGTCGGCCCCGCGTTCATGGGTCAACAGAATTTGGAGACGCTCACGCGCGACAGAGGCGGTCTTCCGTCTCCTGAAGGGCATGAACCAATTCATGCGGCTCTCCTGCCGAATAGCTTGCTGAAAAGGCCGTTGCGGTCGCTCGGAAACGCCATCGGCACGTCCACGCCCATCAGGCGCTGCGCGGCGTCGCTATAGGCGCGCGCCGGCCCGCTCTTCGGGTTGCTGATCGTGACGGGCGAGCCGAGATTGGATGCGCGCAACACCTCCTCGCTCTCGGGAATGATGCCGAGCAGCGGGAGTGAAAGAATGTCGATGACATCGTCGACGTTCAGCATGTCGCCGCGGCCGGCGCGAACCGGATTGTAGCGGGTGAGGAGGAGGTGCTTCTCCATGCGTTCGCCGCGGGCTGCCTTGTCCGTCTTGGCGTCGAGTAGCCCCACGATCCGGTCGGAATCGCGTACCGAGGACACTTCCGGGTTGGTCACCACCACGGCCACGTCGGCATGACGCATCGCCAGCGTCGCGCCGCGCTCGATTCCCGCGGGACTGTCGCAAATGACCCAGTCGAACGTTTCGCGCAATTCGCCGATCACCTTCTCCACGCCTTCGTCGGTCAAGGCGTCCTTGTCGCGGGTCTGAGAGGCGGCAAGCAGGTAGAGCGTCTCGAGCCGCTTGTCGCGGATCAGCGCTTGAGATAGCCGCACGCCGCCTTGCGCGACGTAGATCAGGTCATAGACCACGCGCCGTTCGGCCCCCATGACGAGGTCGAGATTGCGCAAGCCCACGTCGAAATCGACGACCGCGACGCGCTGTCCGCTCTGCGCCAGCGCCGCGCCGAGGGCAGCCGTCGTCGTCGTCTTGCCGACCCCGCCCTTGCCTGATGTCACCACGACGACCTGCGCCATGTCTTCCTCCTTGCCTCAACCGAGTGCTTTGATTTTTAGGACGCCGTCCTCGAGCCATGCGTGCGCCGGTCTCTCGAGCAGGTCCGAGGGAAGAGCCTCGGCCAGGCGGTAATAGCCGTCGATCGCCACGAGCTCGGCGGCGAGCCGGCGGCAGAAAATATGCGCGGACGTATTGCCTTCGGCGCCGGCCATGACCCTGCCGCGCAGCGCCCCATAAATGTGGATCGATCCCGTGGCGACGATCTCGGCGCCCGAAGACACCGAGCCGAGGATGGTGAGGTCGCCGTCGTGAAACAGCGTTTGGCCCGAGCGGACCGGGGCATCGATCAGAAGGGAGGACGCCGCGGTCTTTGCCGGGACCGGCGCTTCCGGCGTCTCGCGCGGCGATTCCGGTTCGGCCGTTCGATTCGGCGACAGCACGGGCGGGAGATCGTCGTCGACCCAGGCCGGGTCGGCACCGAGAAGGCCCATGACGCGAATACCGCGGGAGTTGAGGTCGGCAATCAGCTTGCTGAGCTTGCCCTTGGTCAAGAGCAGCCGCGACACATCCACGGCGACAGGCTTGCCCGAGAAGAAGCCCGGCGACCGGGCAAGCCAGGCGTCCGCCTCGGCGATCCATCGGCCGATCGGCATCTCCGGCTTCAGCACGAATGCGAGGAACGTGCGGCCTTGGAACTGGAAGGAGCGAGCGGGCTGAGATGGGCTAGGCGAGGGCTTGGTTGCTGTGGCGGCCATGGCTGCTTGGCGATCCCCGTTTCAATTTGGTTAATGAAATGGCCACCAGGGTTAACGGACCGTTAACGGCCGCGAGGAAGCGAGCGAAAATTTGTTGAGCAGGCAAAAAGAAAGCCCCCTCGCTCCGGGTGGAGGAGGGGGCCTTGGCTCTGGGGGAGCCCTCGCAGACTAAAGGCTAGCGCAGGCGTCCGCTTGCATGCGCCAGCAGGAGATAGACACGTCCCGTTTCGGACGTGAGGTAGTTCTGGAGCATGTGACCCGCCGGGTCGGACTGCTCCGCCTCCGCAAGCAGCCGCTCGAAATCGGCGATGTAGCGGTCCACGGTGTTGCGGAACTCGCCGTCGCGGTCGTAGCGGGTCGAGATCTCGTCGAACGTGGCCTGGCCCTCATAGGTGTAGATATGACGGCCGAGCACGCCCCGCTCGCCGGCGCGCATGCGGTACCAGACATCAGCCGCGGTGCGGTTGTCGATGGCGCGGGCCAGCTCGTCGATGCGGAGCTGGCTTGCACCGCTCGAGCCCATGGGGCGCCCGCCCTGAGGATAGCCGCCTTGGGGATTGCCGCCTTGGGGATTGCCGGGTTGGCCGCCGCCATAGCCTTGGTC
>CAYUTT010000136.1:0-5753 GCA_964447575.1 uncultured Methyloceanibacter sp. | reverse complement strand
AAGTGAAACACGACGTCATCGCCTTTCTGACCTCCGTCGCCGAGCATGTCGGCCCCGAGGCGCGCTACCTCCATTCGGGCCTTACCTCCTCCGACGTGCTCGATACCTGCCTCAACGTGCAGCTCACACAAGCCGCGGACATTCTCATCGCCGACCTCGATGCGCTGCTCGCTGCGCTTAAGGCCCGCGCCTATGAGCACAAGCACACGATCACCGTAGGACGCAGCCACGGCATCCATGCGGAGCCCACCACGTTCGGGCTGAAGCTCGCACAAGCCTATGCGGAGTTCGCCCGGGCACGCACGCGCATGGTCCGCGCCCGCGAGGAGGTTGCCACCTGCGCCATCTCTGGGGCCGTGGGCACTTTCGCTCACGTCGACCCGCGGGTCGAAGCCTATGTGGCGAAGAAGCTCAACCTAACGCCCGAGCCGATCTCCACCCAGGTGATCCCGCGGGACAGGCATGCCGCCTATTTCGCCACGCTGGCCGTGATCGCAAGCTCCGTCGAGCGTCTCGCCACCGAGATCCGGCACCTGCAGCGGACGGAAGTCCTCGAGGCCGAGGAGTTCTTCAGCGAGGGGCAGAAGGGCTCCTCCGCCATGCCGCACAAGCGAAACCCGGTCTTGTCGGAGAACGTGACGGGGCTCGCCCGGGTCGTGCGCGGCTACGTCATGCCGGCTCTCGAGGACGTGGCGCTTTGGCATGAACGCGACATTTCGCACTCCTCGGTCGAGCGGATCATCGGCCCGGACGCCACCGTGACGCTCGACTTCGCGCTCGACCGCCTGACCGGGATCATCAAAGGGCTCGTGGTCTATCCGGAGCGGATGCGCGCCAATCTCGAGCGCTTGGGCGGTCTCATCCATTCCCAGCGCGTGCTGCTCGCGCTCACCTCCGCCGGCGTCAGCCGCGAGGACGCCTATCGCCTCGTGCAGCGGAACTCCATGAAGGTGTGGCAGGAGGAGAAGGACTTCCTGACGGAGCTGTTGGCCGACACGGACGTGACCAAGGCGCTCTCTCCCGAGGCAATCCGCGCCCAGTTCGATCTCGGCTATCACACCAAGCACGTGGACGACATCTTCGCCCGGGTATTCGGGGACTGATCAGGCGCCTATCAGCGCCGGCCGAGCAGTCCACGCGGCCGCGTCTCGACGGGCCCTGTATCGAATTCGCGTGGCGGGCCGGCGTAGCCCCGCTGTCCATATTTCGCGTAGTTGCCATACGCGTCGTAGTAGCCTTGCCGCCATAGCCCCAGAAGCCCGGCGTGTAGCCGTAAGGCGGCAAGGGAAGCGGCACGTTGTAGTCGTAGTCCTTGCTGAGGTGCATGAAACGGAGATAGGCGCTCTGCACGTAGCCGCCCGACGCCGCGCACCAGCCTTTGCGGCAGTTCTTGGCTTCGACGACCTGGGAGACGCCGATCAGGCCGATGACGCGAGCCTTCTCATTGGGGGCGGCGTGGATGCTCATGGGCCGGGTGGCGACGGCCGTTGCCGCGGAAACGGCGGTCGGCAGGAGAAGCAGCGCCAAGGACGCCGCCAGAAACGTCGTGCGATTCGGCATGGACCTGGCCCCGTTGCCGCTCAAGGCAATCCATAGAGAGGCTATTTAGGCCTCAGGAGGAGCGAGACAATGCCTATTCCCGGAGGCTGGCGCTGATCCCCTGGAGGTCGACATCCGCGATGGGGGCGCCCGCATCCTCGTAGCCGGCAGTGCCGTGAAAGATGTGCGGCATATAGCGATAGCGATTGTGCTCCTGGGCCATCATGAAGTGGCGCTTGCGGTAGAAGGAGGGAGAAATCGCCGTGTAAGGCGGCATTTTGTAATACCAGTCGGCCTTGGGATAGTGGCCCGCGCGATAAGGATAAGGCGGGAAGATTGGCCAGATTTCCAGCTCAACCAACGCGGCCGTGGTGAGCACGAGGCCGCGCTGGCTCGCGTAGCCGGCATAGCCGTCCCAGACGAGCGCGCACCAGCCGCCGCGGCAGCCCTTCACGTCGACACGCGCGCCGGCCGGCATCGTGGCGATCCGCGCATAGCCCGTGCCCGGTCCATCCCGCAAGGGCAGCGCCGTCGATGTGGTCGCGTCGAGCGCGTGAGCCGCACCGGTGCCCAAGACCAGCGCCCCAAGCGCGCCCACGAACAGCCGCATCCTCGGTCCCATGCCGCGTTCCCCAAAATCAGTCCGTTTGCGCAGTGTCGCATATGGCATCAGCAACGTCAGCCTCCGAGTAGGCAAAGACTGCGCAAAGGCCTGTGGTGGTGCAATCCGGCAACGCCTAGCGGAGTCGTTTCAAGGCGCTAGCCGGACCCGCCTAAGAGCTTGAGTCAACCGCGGCCTTGGTAGCGGCGGCGGCACCGGCAAACCAGCCGGCATCCGTGCCGACGGCGATCGCAGTCCAGCCTTCGGCAAGGCGAGGCTTCGCGAAGGCGACGTCGTTGGCGAAAATAAGAGTCATCACGGATTTCTCGCGGGCCTTCCGCAGGACCAGTGTCATGGCCTCCTGAACCTCATTCGCCCAGATATCGAGGCGGCCGGTGAGCGCAATGGAGAGGTCGTTGGGGCCAAAACACACCATATCCACGCCGTCGAGCGAAAGAATCTCGTCCAACTGGTCGAGCGCGCCCTTCGTCTCGATCTGCGGGCAGGCGATGGTGAAATCATTGGCCGTCGAGAAGTAGTCACCATCATGACCGAGCCGCGCGCGGTACGGACCCCAGCTTCGTAGGCCCCGTGGCGGGTACTTCACGGCTCGGACGAAGGCCTCCGCCTCGTCCAAATTGTTGATCAGGGGGCACATGATGCCTTGGGCGCCGGCGTCGAGCGCGCGGCCGACAAGACCCGGATCGTTATTGGCCACCCGCACGATGGCCGGCAGGCCGCAAGACCTGGCGGCCGTGAGGCAGGCAGCCAGCGCCCCGTTGCCGCCGAGGCCATGCTGCTGGTCGATGGTGAGGCAGTCCCAGCCCGCCTCGCCGATCAATTCGATCAGGAAAGGATTGTTCAGCGTAAGCCAAGCGTTGAACAGCGTCTTCCGCGCCCTGGCGGCCTCGCGGAACAGGTCCTGGGGCATCGGCCCGCCTATGCCTTGGCTTCGGCTTCGATTTGACGCACCGCCTCGACCATGAGATCGGCCATGGCCCGGCGGATCTGGTGATCGGACTGGTCGATACTCTTGGCGTCAAAGTCCCGCCTGATCTTGCGAAACACGTCCTCCTCGCCCGGCGCCTCGAGGTCGGCCTTGACCACTTCGCGCGCATAGCCTTGCGCGTCGTCGCCCGAAAGCCCCATCTTTTCAGCGGCCCACAGGCCCAGAAGCTTGTTCCGCCTGGCGTTCGATTTGAACCTCAGCTCCTCGTCGAGGGCGTATTTCCTCTCGAAGCTCTTCTCGCGATCCTCAAAGCTTGTCATCAGCCTGGCACCTCCAAAGCCCCCGCAATGCGAGGGGGCATAGTACGCGGAAAATGTGGGGAAATCCCGCCTCTCAGGGGCGGGTGATAGCGCCGAAAGGCCGGAAAATCAACAAAACCCGGGAGCCCTCGTCGCCCGGCTCGGCGCCACCTTGGGGCCGTTGTATGCCCCCTCCCCTTAGGCTAAGGTCGGTCGAGATTTCTTGATCGATTCCTGCGATGGCGATTGTTTCGTGGCGCGCGGCTTGGGGTTTCCCTCTTCCCCGCGCGTTTGGCGTTTGCCACTCGTTAGAGCCAAGTCAGTGAGGAACCAAACATGAACCGCCGCCGGCGCGTCTACGAAGGCAAAGCCAAGATCCTCTACGAAGGGCCGGAGCCGGGGACGCTCGTCCAGCACTTCAAGGACGACGCCACCGCCTTCAACAACAAGAAGCATGACCGCATCGAGGGCAAAGGCGTCCTCAACAACCGCATCTCGGAGTATATCTTCCAGCGGCTCGGCGAGATCGGGGTGCCGACCCATTTCATCAAGCGGCTCAACATGCGCGAGCAGCTGATCCGCGAGGTGGAGATCATCCCGCTCGAAGTGGTGATCCGAAACGTCGCCGCCGGCTCGCTGTCGACGCGGCTCGGGCTTGACGAAGGCACCATGCTGCCGCGCTCGATCGTCGAGTTCTACTACAAATCCGATGAGCTCGGGGACCCGATGGTCTCGGAGGAGCACATCACCGCGTTCGGGTGGGCGGCACCGCAGGAGCTCGACGACATCATGTCGCTCGCGCTCCGGGTCAACGATTTCCTTTCCGGCCTGTTCCTCGGCGTCGGCATCCGACTCGTGGACTTCAAATGCGAGTTTGGCCGGCTGTGGGAAGGCGAGCAGATGCGCATCGTGCTCGCCGACGAGATTTCCCCTGACTGCTGCCGGTTGTGGGACATCGAGACTCAGAACAAGCTGGATAAGGACCGCTTCCGCCGCGACTTGGGCGGCCTCGTCGAGGCCTATCAGGAGGTGGCGCGGCGGCTCGGGCTCCACGTGGATAATCCCACGCGGGCGCGGTCAGGGCCCGTGCTGGTGCAGTCCAAATAGGCTACGGACGAGAGGAGCATGAAGGCGCGCATCACCATCACGCTGAAACAAGGCGTGCTCGACCCTCAAGGCAAGGCCATCGAAGGCGCGTTGCATGCGCTCGGCTTCGGCTCTGTTGGCGGCGTGCGCCAGGGCAAATATATCGAGGTCGAGGTGACCGAGAGCGATCCCGCGAAGGCGCGCGCCGAGGTCGAACGAATGTGCGAGGCCCTTCTCGCCAACACCATCATCGAGAACTACGCCTATGAGCTCGAGGCGGCGTAACCCCGAAGCCTCGCCGCTTGGGGAGGCCCTTCGAGAACAATGAAAGCCAGCGTCATCGTCTTTCCCGGATCCAACTGCGACCGCGACGCGGCGGTGGCGCTCGAAGCGGCTATGGGCCGGCCCCCCGCCATGGTGTGGCACGGCGAGTCCGACCTGCCCCACAGCGACCTCATCGTGCTGCCCGGAGGCTTCTCCTATGGCGATTATTTGCGCTCGGGCGCGATGGCGGCGCACTCGCCGATCATGCGCGAGGTTGTCAGGCGCGCGAAGGCGGGCGCGCCCGTACTCGGCATCTGCAACGGCTTCCAGGTCCTGACCGAGGCGGGGCTCTTGCCTGGCGTCCTCATGCGCAACGCCACGCTCCGCTTCATCTGCAAAGACGTGCATTTAAGGGTCGAGCGCACCGATACGCGCTACGCCTCCCGCTACGAGCAGGGCGAAGTGATTCGCATTCCCATCGCCCACAAGGATGGCTGCTATTTCGCCGACGAGGCCACGCTCGACCGGCTCGAAGGGGAGAACCGGATCGCCTTCCGCTACTGTGAGGCCTCCGGCGCGGTGACGGAGGCGGCGAACCCTAATGGCTCGCGGCGCAACATCGCGGGTATCTACAACGAGACCGGCACCGTGCTTGGGCTCATGCCCCACCCGGAGCGGCTCGCCGACGCGGCGCTTTGCGGCACAGACGGCGCCAAGATGTTCGCGTCTCTGGTGGAGACCCTCCATTGAGCGGCGCGGCGCGGGCGGCCCGCGAGGCCAAAGGACTCTCGGAGGCGCTCGTCGCCGAGCACGGTCTGAGCCCCGAGGAATATACCTCGCTACGGAAGCATCTCGGCCGCGAGCCGACACTCACCGAACTCGGCGTGTTCTCCGTGATGTGGTCGGAGCATTGCTCCTACAAATCGTCCCGGGTGTGGTTGAAGAAACTTCCCACCACGGGCCCGCAAGTCATCCAGGGGCCCGGCGAGAACGCCGGCGTGGTCGATCTCGGCGA
>CAYUTT010000135.1:0-5800 GCA_964447575.1 uncultured Methyloceanibacter sp. | reverse complement strand
AGTGAATCACTCAATCAGCGGAACGGCGAGACCCTTCTTCAACAGCCTGCTAGTGTCGTTCTTCAGCTTGAATTGGTGTTTCCCTTTTGCTCGCGATGATGTGGCCAGGGTTTCCATTCCCTTTGCGAGATCCTCCAAATCTTTTGCGAGCTTCTTGCAGTTGGCGTTCGCCGTTCCAGCTTCGTGGCCGGTTGTCGCTTCGCGGCTGCACGCGTCCTTCCGACCGAAAGATGCAAGCAGCTCTGAGCGAGGCACCGGAACAGACTCTGAAATCACATCGATCTTGGCCACCTCGTCTTGGGGACAGGGCGCCTGTTCCACCGGAGCTGGCCTATAGGCTTTGCCCTCGACCAGGTCCCTGAACTCGGCCTCGAGGCCAATGAGGATCGTATAATTCTGCTCCTCGCTGTAAGGCCTGCCGGTCTTCGCGCGCGGTCCATGTGCCACCAATATTCCCCTCAGGATGAGGCGACCCTTGTCATCTGAAATCGGCCGTCCGTCCTTCAGAGCGAAAACCGCGCCTCCCGAACCGCCTTCGTCGAGGTCGATGTCGGCGTAGTAGAACGTCGGCCCGCCCCAGAATCCGCTGGAGACGCTTCTTATCGTTCCCTTCGCGAGCACCGGTTCCCGGCTCGAAAGTTTATTCAAGGTGCCGCGCTGGGAACTGGTGGCTGAAAAGACCTGTTCCCCTTCGGACAGGGACGAGTCGGAACGGTTTAAGGCAAACGCGTTGCAGCCGGCCAATTCGCGCTTGAGGCGAACGACGATAAAGTCCTCGTTGTTCAGAAAGTATCCCTTCCTTTGGTCGTTCTCGACGAGAACTGGAATGGAGAGGTTTCGATGCAGATAGCTACGGAAACTGCACCACTTGAAGGACACCGCGCCGCCTCTGCCTTGTGAGAAAACGTGCTTCGCCGTCACCAGCAAGTCCGGTCTAAGCACACTCGCCGCGCTCCCAAAAACCTCGCCCCCATCACGCTTCTCACACACGATCCTCCCCGTGCACGCCATCATTTGCTTCGCTTCGTCGGGTGAAAACCTTATGCCGAGCTTGGATTCGCTCTGGCCGAGGTTCCAGCGCCCGTCGATGAGCTTCTGGCTTCCCTCCTTGGCGTAGATGAGGACCTGATGGAACAGCGAGATTCGAGAGGAAATGGGTTTGGCCGGGGACCGGCCCGTCACTGGCGGCGAAGCTTCCACCGCAAAGGAGCCGGCCGCCACCACGATGGCTGCCAATGCACCAGCGACGCCGAGGCCCTGCCTCAAGGTTCTCCCCGTCGGTTGCGTGAGCCAAAACCGGCCTATTCGATTCCCCTTTTCGTATGACGTTCGTGTGACACCATATGCGGCCCCCATGGGCCTACGTCGTCTTGAGGACGATCTTGCCGATATGGGCGGGGTCGTCGATGCGCCGGTGGGCGTCGGCGGCGTCGGCCAGCGGATACGTTGAATCGATCACCGGCTTGAACCTGCCCTCCGCGATCAGCGGCCAGACGCGCTCCTCGATTGCCTCCGCCATGCGGGCCTTGGCCTTCGGCGTTTGCGCGCGCAGCGTCGAGCCGGTCAGCGTAAGCCGGCGCATCATCAGCCGCATCAGATCGATCTCGACCTTGGAGCCTTTGAGGAAGGCGATCTGCACGATATGGCCCTCGAGCGCCGCGCAACGCAGATTGCGATCGATATAGTCGCCGCCCACCATGTCGAGGATAACGTCGGCGCCATGCTTTGCGGTCACCTCGCGCACCACCTCGACGAAATCCTCTTCACGGTACTTGATAGCGCGAACCGCGCCGAGCGCCTCGCAAGCCTTCGCCTTGGCCGCGTCGCCCACCGTGACGATGACCTTCGACCCCAGCGCCGTGGCGAGTTGGATGGCGGTGGTGCCGATGCCGCTCGCGCCGCCATGGACCAACAGCCATTCGCCGGGCTCAAGCCCGCCCCGCTCGAAGACGTTGTGCCAGACGGTAAATACCGTCTCCGGCAGCGCCGCGGCCTCTACGGTGTCGAGCCCGATCGGCGCGAGCAGCGTCGTGATCTCGGGCGCCACGGCGAACTCCGCATAGCCGCCGCCATTGACGAGCGCGCAGACGAAGTCGCCTTCCTTGAAGCGGGTGACGTTGGCGCCCGTGGCGACCACGGGACCCGATACTTCGAGCCCCAGCAGATCCGAGGCGCCTTTGGGCGGCGGATAGAGGCCCTGGCGCTGAAGCACGTCCGGCCGGTTGATGCCCGCGGCCTCCACTGCGATCAGCACCTCGTCGTCCGCCGGTCTGGGCACGGGCCGCTCCCCGGGCACGAGCACCTCCGGTCCGCCGCTCTCGCGTGCTTCGACGACGGTCATGGTCTGTGGCAGCATCGGGTCCTCATTCGTTTGTCATGCCCGCGGAGGTGCGCGTCCAGCTCCTAAGCAATGGCCTTCGATTACGAGAGAGCGGCGAGTGCATGACAGATAAAGGGATTAAGGCCGAAATGCCACGATGCTAGGATGGGGCCATGGAACTCGACGACCTCACACCGAAGAAGCCCAAGGGCCACGAGATCGGCCAGGACCTGAGCAAGCTCTCGGTCGCCGAGTTGCAGGCCCTCGTCGAGACGCTGAAGGACGAGATCGCGCGGGTTGAGCAGGTGCTGGACGCCAAGCAATCCTCGAAAAGCGCGGCGGAGGCTGCGTTCAAGCGCTGAGAATTTTTCCGCACACCGTTCCTTTAGGTAAATCGGGGCTTAGCGTTAACTGGTTATTAGGAGTTCGCCCGTAAGGTCCTTGTTATCCAGTCCTCTGGATCTGAGTGGCCTGTTCCACTCTGTTTGACGCCTCCCTGTTAACTTCCTGAGCCGCCGTTTGGCGGCTCTTTTTTTGCCTGAATCTTGGGCTTTAACCTTGGTTACCGGAAGGCGACGACATCGCTTTCCCGTGGCATAGTATGCCGCCGGCCAGGGTGACGGAGTGGGGGCGATGGCGGGGAAGTCGAAAAACGACGACTATGACGGCGTGACCGTCTCGTTCGGTGCGAAGTTCGCGCGCTCGGACCAGTTCAAGACCGTCTTCCGCGAAGGTATGGCCCTCGTCGAGGCGGCGGCCGCCTATCTCGACGGCGACGGCCGCAAAGAGGCCCGCAAGCTCCGGCCCCCGCATTCCCTTGCTTATGCGACCGAGAGCATGCGGCTCACCACACGGTTAATGCAGCTCGCCTCCTGGCTTCTCATTCGCCGCGCGGTGAGCGAAGGGGAACTCACGCCCGAGCAGGCGGTCGAGGAGCAGCGCAAGATCAAGCTTCCCGCCACCGGCGATCAGCCGACCCGCGATCTCGCGGCGATGCCCGCGCGTCTGCGCGATCTCATCGAGCAGAGCATCAAGCTCCAGGAGCGGGTGGTCCGCCTCGATCAGATGCTCGACCTCAACCAAGCGCCGCAAGCGGGTGATGCGCATCACCCGCTGAGCTCTCATCTATCGCGGCTGCGTGAGGCGTTCGGCCCGGAGGCGGAATAGGCGGAAGGCTATTTCAGGAAGCCTTCGTACTTCTTCTTGAAGCGGGTCAGGCGGCCGCCGCGGTCGATCAGGTGCTGGCCGCCCCCGGTCCAGGCCGGGTGAGTCTTGGGGTCGATATCGAGCTTCAGCGTGTCCCCATCCGACCCGTAGGTCGAATAGGTGAGGAACTCGGTGCCGTCGGTCATAACCACCTTGATCTGGTGGTAATCCGGGTGAATGTCCTTTTTCATGGCAATAGCCTTGCAAATCCGCGGGTTTTCGTTGAGCGGAGCCTATACTGGAACTTGTGCCGCGGCACAAGACTGCGCCGGAAGGGCGCGGCATCAAAGCCTTTGCGCCGCAGGCTCAGGCCCTTAAAGTCCCTCTACCGAGAGTT
The DNA here is from genome assembly GCA_964447575.1 of uncultured Methyloceanibacter sp. GTDB lineage: Bacteria > Pseudomonadota > Alphaproteobacteria > Rhizobiales > Methyloligellaceae > Methyloceanibacter. The sequence goes on along the minus strand of CAYUTT010000135.1, from coordinate 1,937 downwards.
TAGCTGGGCATTTCTTGTGCAACGCGCAACACCTGAGTCCGACAGTCAAGATCGGCAGCATTCTGAATTGGAGGAGTCCCAGGAGGAGAAGGCGGCGCGTGTTTCGCTGCGTCCGCTTTTGCGGCTACGGCCCTACCTTCTCCGCTACAAGGGAATGCTCGCCGCTGCCTTTCTGGCGCTGATCGTTGCCACAGCGGCAACGCTCGCGGTGCCGCTCGCCGTGCGCCGCATGATCGATATCGGCTTCTCCGGGGTCGAGCCCGATCTGATCGACATCTATTTCGCCACGCTGGTGGGCGTCGGCGCCGTGCTCGCGCTGGCCAGCGCCGCCCGGTTCTATTGCGTGAATTGGCTCGGCGAGCGGGTCGTCGCCGACATTCGCAGCGACGTGTTCAAGCATCTTACCGGGCTCAGCCCCGCCTTCTACGAGGTATCCCATTCGGGCGAGGTGATGTCGCGGCTGACCGCCGACACGACACAAGTGAAGGCGGCCGCGAGCACGGCGATCTCGCAAGCCATCCGCAATACGCTGCTTCTCGCCGGCGCTGTGGTGATGATGGTGGTGACGAGCACCAAGCTGTCGCTTGCCGTCTTGATCGCGATTCCCATCATCGTGCTGCCGCTGGCGGCCTATGGCCGCTCGGTCAGGGCTCGATCCCGCCACGCACAGGACACGCTCGCGCATGCCTCCGCGTACGCGAGTGAAAGCCTCAGCCAGGTGAAGGTTCTGCAGGCCTTCACCCACGAAGCCGCGACCGCGTCACATTTCGGCCGGGAGATGGATCGGACCTTCGAGGCCGCCAATGCGCGCGCAAAGGCGCGGGCAGGACTTACCGCGATCGCTATTTTTCTCGTATTCGCGAGCGTGGTCGGCGTTCTCTGGTATGGCGCGCAGGACGTGCTCTCGGGCGGGATGACCGGCGGCACGCTCGGCCAGTTCGTGCTCTACGCCGTGTTTGCCGCCGCAGCGGTCGGCAGCCTCAGCGAGGTGTGGGGCGAGGTGGCGCAGGCCGCGGGCGCGGCGGAGCGACTTGGCGAATTGCTCGAGGTTCGGTCCGAGATCAGATCGCCGGCGCGGCCGAAGGCGCTGCCCGAGCCGCCGCGAGGCGAGGTCGCCTTCCGCGACGTCTCCTTCACCTATCCGCAGAGGCCCGAGTAGCGCGCGCTGCACAATGTGAGCTTCGAGGTGGAGCCCGGCGAACGCGTGGCCCTGGTGGGGCCGTCCGGCGCGGGCAAGACCACGATCTTCGCGCTGCTGCTGCGCTTCTACGACCCGGCGTCGGGGCATGTGGAGGTGGACGGCGTGAAGGTGAACGAGGCCGAGCTCTGCGCGCTTCGCGCGCGCTTCGCCGTGGTGCCGCAAGAGACGGAACTGTTCGCGGATACGGTCGCCGCCAATATCGCTTACGGCGCCCAAGACGCGAGCCGGCAGGCCATCGAGGACGCGGCCAAGGCGGCTTACGCACATGATTTCATCGCCGATCTGCCGCACGGTTACGATACGCCGCTGGGTGAGGGCGGCGTCCTGCTCTCTGGCGGGCAGCGTCAGCGCATCGCCATTGCCCGCGCCGTGCTGCGCAAGGCGCCGATCCTCCTGCTCGACGAGGCAACCAGCGCGCTCGACGCGACGAGCGAGACGCTGGTGCAGCGGGCGCTCGACAAGGTGATGGAGGGGCGAACGACGCTGGTCATCGCGCACCGGCTATCGACCGTCAGGGGCGCCGACCGCATCCTCGTGTTCGATCGCGGACGGCTCGTGGAAGAGGGAACGCATCAAGCGCTTCTGCGCAAGGGCGGCATCTATGCGCAGCTCGCCGCGCTTCAATTCGCGCCCGACGCGGCGGAATAGTCGTACTAGCGCTCGGTCAGCTTCAGCTCGATTCGGCGGTTCTTGGCGAGCGCTTGATCGCTCGTGCCCCGATCGATCGGCTGGAACT
>CAYUTT010000134.1:0-5802 GCA_964447575.1 uncultured Methyloceanibacter sp. | reverse complement strand
AACCGGGTAGCCGAAAGCGGGGCCTGCCGCCGGCCAACGCCGCAAATGACATGCGCTTGAAGTGGACGCGACACTTGCGCCATGCGCTCAAGTAGCGCGAAGCGCGGTAGCGCATCCAATAAGAGCGCGTGTGTGGCGCGCCGGAAGGCGCCCGCGTGCCGCAAGGCACGAGCTACCAAGACTGCGCCGACCCGGCGCGCCACCCCCCTTCATCCTCGCGGACATGCGTCCGGCGAGAAATTTTCCCACTGATGGCTCGTCGCCGCCGGCGTTGCGATCGAGTCCCTGGCGTGATTACTGGGATGCGCGTCACGTCAACTCAGAGCGAGGAGTTCATGCCGCATATCAGCCTCGTCACGCTGGGCGTCGCCGACATTGCCGCGGCGACGGCCTTCTACGAGCGCCTCGGCTTCGTGAGGTCGGGCGCGAGCCAGGAGAGCGTGAGCTTCTTCACGGCCGGCCCGGTCGTGCTCGCGCTGTGGAGCCGCGCGGAGCAGTGCGCGGACGCCAAGGCCGAGGCGCTGTGGACCGGCAATGGCGGCACGGTCGTCGCCATGAACTGTGCAACCGAGGCCGAGGTGGATCAGATGCTGGACCAGGCGAGAACCGCCGGTGCAAAGCTGCTCAAGCCCGCCACCAAAACCTCCTGGGGCGGCTATAACGGCTATTTCGCCGATCCCAACGGTCATGTCTGGGAGGTCGCGTATAATCCGTTCTGGCCGCTTCGAGAGGATGGCCGAATCGATCTGCCCGAATGAACGAGCCCAATCACCTCTTCGTCTACGGCACGCTGCGCGCCGGGAGCGGCCATCCGATGGCGCGGCGTTTGCGCGCACGGGCGCGGCTCGTGGGCGAAGGAAGCGTGCCGGGCCGCCTCTACGATCTCGGCTGGTATCCGGCCGGTATGTTCGACGCGAACGAGAAGCGCCGCATCCGCGGCGATGTCTTTGCCCTGCCTCCCGGCGGCAGGTTGCTGGCGGAAATGGACGCTTACGAGGGAGGCGATCCGGAATATGTCCGGGTGCCGCTCGACGTCACGCTCGACGATGGACGCACCCTCGCGGCCTGGACCTATGTCGTGAACAAGGCGCCGAACGCCAGGCTGATCCAGAGCGGCGATTTCATCGCGCACCGGAACGCGAAGACGCCGCGGCCCGTTCGTCCCTAAGGCCCCGTCGCGTCCGTTTGTGCGGCGGACCTTGGGCGGGTAAAAGGGCGGCCTTGAGCTGGAAATGATCATGGAACGAGCAATGAGCGAGGCGGGAGGAGCCGAGGTCGCCCCGAAATGGGTGTTCACCTTCGGCGACGGCCGCGCCGACGGCTCGGCCGAGGACAAGGATCGTCTCGGCGGCAAGGGCGCCTATCTCGCCGAGATGTCCCGTCTCGGCCTTCCCGTTCCGCCGGGCTTCACCATCTCCACGGAGGTCTGCACCGTCTATTACGAGCTCGGCCGGAAGCTCCCCGAGGCGCTGAAGCCCATGGTTGACGAGGCGCTCGAGCGCATCGGCGAGATCGCCGGCGCCCGCTTCGGCGAATTGGACAATCCGCTGCTCGTATCGGTGCGCTCCGGCTCCCGGGCCTCCATGCCGGGCATGATGGACACGGTGCTCAATCTTGGCCTCAACGACCGCACCGTGGAGGGCCTGGCGCGGATCACCGCCGACCGGCGTTTCGCCTACGACACCTATCGCCGTTTCATCCAGATGTACGCCGACGTCGTGCTCGGCATCGATCACGGCCTGTTCGAGGAGATCCTCGAGAACTACAAGAACCTGAAAGGATTCGAGCTCGATCCGGAGCTCGAGGCCGGCGACTGGATCGAGATCGTCAAGCGCTTCAAGGCGCTGGTCGAGACGGAGCTGGAGCGGCCCTTCCCGCAGGATCTGCACGAGCAGCTTTGGGGCGCCATCGCCGCCGTGTTCGGCTCCTGGCAGAACGCGCGCGCCATCGCCTATCGCCGCCTCCACGATATTCCCGATGATTGGGGTACCGCCGTCACCATCCAAACCATGGTGTTCGGCAACCGCGGCGACAGCAGCGCGACCGGCGTCGTCTTCACCCGCAACCCCTCCACCGGGGCGAACGAGCTGTTTGGCGAGTTCCTCTTGAACGCGCAAGGCGAGGATGTGGTCTCGGGCCTGCGCACGCCGTATCCGCTGACGGAGCGCGAGCGCGGCGCCTCCGGCAATGGCAAGGTCTCACTCGAGGCGCTGATGCCCGAGGCCTTCGCCGAGCTGAAGAAGGCCTGTGTCGCGCTGGAGGAGCGCTTCCGCGATATCCAGGACATCGAGTTCACCGTGCAGGAAGGCAAGCTCTTCATGCTGCAGACCCGCGCGGGCAAGCGTTCGACGCAAGCCGCACTGAAGATCGCCGTGGACATGGCGAAGGAGGGGCTCATCGCCCGGGAGGAGGCGGTGGCGAACCTCAACCCGAACCAGCTCGACCAGTTGCTCCACCCGACCCTCGACCCCAAGGCGGAGATGACCGTGCTCGCCAAGGGCCTGCCCGCGTCGCCCGGCGCGGCGTCCGGGGAGCTCGTGTTCGATGCGGACGAGGCGGTGCATATGAAGGCGCAAGGCCATACGGTCATCCTCGCCCGCATCGAGACCTCGCCCGAGGATGTGCAGGGCATGCACGCCGCCGCCGGCATCCTCACCACCCGCGGTGGCATGACGAGTCACGCCGCCGTCGTGGCCCGGGGCATGGGGCGCCCCTGCGTGGTGGGGGCCGCCGCGGTGCATATCGATCTCGACCGCGAAACGCTCGAAGCCTCCGGCGTGACGCTCCACAAGGGCGACGTCGTCACCATCGACGGCTCCACGGGCAAGCTCATCAAAGGCCGGGTGACCATGCGCGAACCGGAGCTCTCGCCGGACTTCGCCACCCTGATGGGGTGGGCCGACGGCATCCGCCGCCTGAAGGTCCGGGCGAACGCCGACACGCCCGACGATGCACGCCAGGCGCGCGCTTTCGGCGCCGAGGGCATCGGGCTCTGCCGCACCGAGCATATGTTCTTCGAGGAGAACCGCATCGTCGCCATGCGCGAGATGATCCTCGCGGATGACCGCGATGGCCGCCGCAAGGCGCTCGCGAAGCTCCTTCCGGCACAGCGTCAGGACTTCATCGAGCTGTTCGAGATCATGGCGGGGCTGCCGGTGACCATCCGCCTGCTCGACCCGCCCCTCCATGAGTTCCTGCCCCATGGCGAGGAGGCCATCGCCGAGGTGGCGGACGCGATGGGCGTCAGCGTCACGCGTCTAAAGCGGCGCGTCGGCATGCTGCGCGAGTTCAACCCCATGCTGGGTCAGCGCGGTGCGCGGCTCCTCGTGAGCTATCCCGAGATCGTCGAAATGCAGGCGCGCGCGATCTTCGAGGCGGCCCTCGAGGCGGGAAAGGCGCTGCACGACCGCGTGAGACCGGAGATCATGGTGCCCCTCGTCGTTGCGCAAGCGGAGCTCGACATCGTCAAGGAGCGCATCGCGGCGACGGCGCGCGCCGTGGAGAAGGAGCGCGAGACGAGCGTCGCCTACCAGGTGGGCACCATGGTGGAGCTTCCCCGCGCCTGCCTGATGGCCGGCGAGATCGGCAAGAGCGCGGAATTCTTTTCGTTCGGCACTAACGACCTGACGCAGACGACCTTCGGGCTCAGCCGCGACGACGCCGGCCGCTTCCTCAGCGAGTACGCGGAGAAAGGGATTATTCACCATGATCCCTTTATGAGCCTCGACGTAGCCGTCGCCGAACTCATGCGAATTGCCGCCGAGCGGGGCCGTGCGGTCCGTCCCGACCTCAAGATCGGTCTTTGCGGCGAGCATGGCGGCGACCCGGAAACCATCGGGTTTTGCGAGGAAATCGGCCTCAACTATGTGTCGTGCTCGCCCTATCGGGTGCCCGTGGCGCGGCTGGCGGCGGCGCAGTCCGCCCTCAAATACGGCGGTAACGGATAATTAGGCCTTAGCGCCGGAAATGGGGCCCGTTGCCGAACACCACAATTTGCCCTAAATTCTCGGGCAGCGTTAACGGCAACAGACGGGAATCCGGGCTCTAACCGGTGGGGGACTATCCTGCGCGATTCGCTGATTTCCCACCTATTTGCCTGGACTTATATGGGGACGCCCTAGCGTTGTGCGGCATCTGAGCCGCGCTGTTAGGGTAAAAATGAGACGGGGGACATCCGGGCGCGCCGGCTGTTCTCCCGAACGGGGACCTGGAGGGAAAATGAGCCGGCGCTCGTCTCGTCGGATGTGGCACGCAGTTTCTGCGGTCGTGCCGCTTCCCCTCATTGGCATGGGTTATGTGGTCGCTTCCGGCGGCCCCCTCGCCACCGAGGTCGAGCTCTTCCTGACGGCTCCTGGGACCGTCTATACCGCGACCCGCACGGCGGATGCCGCCGCGACCCCGGGACACATCACCCGCGAAGCCGAGAAGCTGTTCTACACCGGCGCCAAAGGCCCCAGGGCAGACCATTACGAAGCGGCGCAAGCCGTCACTGACGCCGGGAAGCAAATGATTGCCGCCAGCCTCACGGACGGAACCGGCCTCGCCAAGGCCGTCGCCGGCGTGAAACGCGACGCCAAGGCCGACCGCCTCCAGGCCACCACCACCGAGGTCGCGCTGAAAGTGCCGGAGGCCGGCCGGGACCAGAATTCCCTCTTCTTGAACGCGAGCTATTCCTCGCCCTTCAATGCCGATTTCCAGGTGGATGCCTTCCGCCCGGCTGCCGATGAGATCGCCTATCGGCCGACCGACCAGGGACTGTCCTTCCGTTATCAGGGCGAGACCCAGGCCGAGTTCGAGCAGCGCGAGCGCCGCTGCCTCGCGACCGCCATCTATTTCGAGGCCCGCGGCGAGCCCGAGCGCGGCCAAGTTGCCGTGGCCCAGGTGATCCTCAACCGGGTGCGCAGCCCGCTCTTTCCCGAGACGATCTGCGGCGTGGTCTACCAGGGGCAGCACCGCAAGGGCTGCCAGTTCTCCTTTACCTGCGACGGCCGTTCCGACACGCCGCGCAAGGACGCGCAATGGGAACTCGCCCAGGATCTCACCAGAAAGATCATGGCTGGCGAGCTATGGCTTCCCGAGGTGGGCTATTCCACCTTCTACCACGCGAACTACGTGAGCCCCCGCTGGGCGCGCAGCATGAACAGAATCGACAAGATCGGCGCGCATATCTTCTACAAGAAGCGCAACGAGACGCCTTATGTGGTCGAGGCCTCGTCCGTGCCTGAGAGCGACGATTCATCCAACGATACGGGGTACCTCTTGCCGACGCTCTCGCTGGCCTCGGCCGTCAGCGCGGTCTCCGATTCGGTGAGCGCCGTGACGCATTCCGTCACCAGCACCGTCAGCGACTCAATGACCGCCGTGGCGGGAACCTCTATGCCGCCCACTCAAGCGATGAGTCTAGGTTACGCGGGGAGTGAGTAAGCGCGCCGACCGAGATCAGGTCGACCCCCGTCGCTGCAATATTCGCCACCGTCTCTAACGACACGCCCCCCGAAGCTTCGGTCAGCACCTTGCCCTTGGCCAGCGCGACGGCTTCCTTCAGCGTCGCCACGTCCATATTGTCGAGCAGCACCGCATCGATAGGGAAGGTCAAGGCCTCCTTGAGCTGCTTTAGCGTGTCCACTTCCACCTCGATCTTGACCATATGACCCGCGCGCGGACCAAGGCGCTCGAGCGCGGCACCGAGCCCGCCTGCTGCGGCGATATGGTTGTCCTTCACCAGCACCGCGTCGTAGAGCCCGAAGCGATGATTGACGCCGCCGCCGCAACGCACGGCGTATTTCTCGAAGGCGCGCAAGC
>CAYUTT010000133.1:0-5819 GCA_964447575.1 uncultured Methyloceanibacter sp. | reverse complement strand
GTAGAGCATGCGCGCCAGAAGAAAAAGCGCGACCGTGCGGTGATGGCGCAGGAGATCCTTGATCGTGGCCATGAGCCGTTCGAGGCCTGCGCGGATCGCGCCCGAGGGAAGCGCCTGATATGTCCGGTCCGGCGTGAAGAGGAAGAGCGGCAGCACGAACACGAGATACCAGAGCGCCGAGAAGGGCCCGACGAGGCGGTCGCCTTCGCGGGCCGCGTGATCGAGCGGCAGGACGGGCTGCAAGCCAAGCAGCGTCTTGCCGGTGTGCGGATCGGCCACCACGAAGCCCGCGATCAGGGCCAGGCTTACGAGCCCGCCGACATAGCCCGTGGCCCAGCCGACGCCCGACAAGGTGCCGAGCCGCTTCTCCGAGACCAGGCCCGGCATCATGGCGTTGGTGAAGACGGTGGCGAGCTCGGCGCCCAGCGTGGCGAGGACGAAGGAGAACAGCACCAACGGCAGGAGCCAGAGCTCGCCGGGAACGGCGAACCACAACCCGCTCAAGCCGATGATGAGCATCACGGAAAAGCCGGCGATCCAGGGCTTGCGCGGCAAGCCCGCATCGGCGATGGCGCCGAGGATGGGCGCGAGCAGGGCGGCGACGAGCTGCGCGCCGCCGGTCGCATAGGCCCAGACCGTCTGCCCGTGCGCCGGGTCGGTCATGAAGCCGTTCACGAAATAGGGCGCGAACAGGAAGGTGACGACGAGTGTGTAGAAGGGCTGCGCCGCCCAATCGAACAGCACCCAGCCGGCGAGCCCGGCCGGGCCGGTCCGCGCGCTTCCGTTACGCGGGGTCTGGATCATCGAGCACGATCAGGTGGTTGGGCAACTCGTCGTGGTCTCCGCTTACGGGCGGGAAATGTTCCGCGAGGATCGCGCCGCAGGTCTCGATGGCCGCGACGAAGCCTTCGGTGCGCGTGCCGCGGCCGATATGCGCGGTCAGGGCCGCGATGAGGAGGTTCCAGATTTGCGGCTGGACTTTGCGATAGATGCCGTCGTCGGCGATCACTTCGGCGTAGCGCTCGGCGTCGGACACGTAGATCAGAACGCCGGTGCGGCCCTTGGTGGTGTGCAGGTTCTGCACCAAAAACTGCTCGACGGCGCGCTGATGCGCCCGGGCGCGCTTGAGGGATGTCGGCGTGATGGCGACGCGCAACCGCTCCCATTGCGTGAGAAGCGCGCCGGCGAGGAAGACCCCGAGCTGGACGAGATAGACGTACTCGATAGGCCACTTGGTGAGGTGAATGAACGGCAGAGGCACGGCGAGCGCCAGGAGCGCCACGCACAGCAGAGCGAAATAGCGATAGCTGGAGGAGGCACGCGCGACCACGACGACGATCTCGCCGCTCGTCTTCTGCTCGGCGTGGGTGATGGCGCCGGCGATCTCGTCGCGTTCCTCGGCAGTGAAGGGCCGCATGGCGTGTTGCTCCTTCTACCAGCTTCCCGAGGAACCGCCGCCGCCGAAGCTGCCGCCGCCGGAAAACCCGCCGCCTCCGCGGCTGCCGCCGCTGCTCCCGCCGCCACTGCTCCAGCCCGAACCGCCGGAGCTCCAGCTGGTGCCGCTGCGCCGCCGTGTGGTGGGGGAGACACTCGCAGTACTTCGATAGAGGCTATAGGCGACCCACAGCGCGATGATGGTCCAGAACACGATCGTGAACCAGTCGATGGCGGGCTCGTCCGCGTCATAGCGGAAGCGCGCCCTCTCCTCCACTTCCGCCGCATCGCCGGTCAGCACGAGCGCGATATCGCGCACGCCATCCTTGATGCCGGCGCGAAAGTCGCCGTCGCGAAAGCGCGGCAGAATCGCGTTCTGGATGATGATACTCGACAGCGCGTCGGTCAGAACGCCTTCCAGGCCATAACCGACTTCGATGCGGACCTTGCGCTCGTTCGGCGCGACGATGAGCAGCACGCCGTTGCTGAGCTTGGCGGTGCCGATACCCCAATGGCGCCCGAGCCGGTAGCCGAAGTCCTCGATCGTATAGCCCTGCAAGGAGGGAAGCGTGACCACCACGAGCTGGTCGGAGCTTTTGTCTTCGAGTGCTTCAAGCTCGGCGGAGAGGGCCTGCTCGTCCTGCGGGGTGAGAAGATCGGCGCCGTCGACCACCCGTCCGGTCAAAGCGGGAAAGGTGGGTTCGGCGGCGGCGGGCTGACAGGCGAGCGCGCCCGCAAGCACCAGCAGGGAAATGCGCAGAGCCATGCAGGCCATGAGGCCCTCGAATGTGTGTGCGGTTCGAGCCGGGCGCTAGAACTGCACCTCCGGCACCTTGGTCGTCTCTTCCGACACGGAGAAATTCTGCATCGGCTCCGCCTCGGGATAGAGGAGCGCGCGCCACCAGCGGCCGGGAATCGTGCGGAGCTCCGTGTTGTAGTCCCGGACCGTAGCGATGTAATCGCGCCTGGCCACGGCGATGCGGTTTTCGGTGCCTTCGAGCTGAGACTGGAGCGTGAGGAAGTTCTGGTTCGACTTCAGATCGGGATAGCGCTCGACGACGACGAGCAGACGGCCAAGCGCGCCGGAAAGATTGTTCTGCGCGTCCTGAAATTTGTCGAAGGCTTCCTTGTTGGTGAGAATGTCTTGTGGGATCTGCACCTGCGTCGCCCTGGCGCGCGCCTCGACCACCTCGGTCAGCACTTCTCTTTCTTGCGTCGCGAAGCCCTTCACCGTCTCGACCAGATTGGGGATGAGGTCGGCGCGCCGCTGATACTGGTTCAGCACCTCGCTCCACGCGGCCTTGGCGCGCTCGTCAAGCGTCGGGATCGTATTAATGCCACAGTTGGCGAGTGCAAGTCCCGCAAGCGCAAGGCTGATTGCGCGGGCGACAGCGCCCGGACGGACACGCGTCAACGCCAGCATGACTTCCTCCCTTGTGGCTTGGTGAAATCGAACCGCACTCCGTGTATTGAGCGTGCCCCCTCGTGGCAAGGGCTTTCGGGCACCGGGCGATCAGCCGCTTGGGGGCGACGCGGGTTGCGCCGCTCCATTGCCTTGCCCCTTGACGGTAGCGATCAGCTCCGCAAAGCCCGGCACGTCGAGCGTTCTCGTGGGGAAGGCAAAACCGATGCCCTCCGCCCGGAAGGTGCGCAGGATGGCGAAATTGATGGCCTGCTGAATGTCCATGTAGAACGTGTAGTCAGAGTTCAGCACCCAGTAGACGATCTCGAGCTCCAGCGCCGACTGACCGAAGCTGCGGAAGTGGGCCCGGTCGAAGCGGGCATCGTTCTGCGCTTGGATGATCTCCTTCAGCATCCCCGGAACGCGCTCCAGCTTGTCGGCCGGCGTATCGTAGGGGACGCCGATTGCGACGACGATGCGGCGCTCGTGCATGCGCTTGAAGTTGTGGATGCGCGACGTCACCAGGTTCGAGTTCGCGCAGGTGATCTGCTCGCCGGTGAGGCTCCTGATGCGCGTCGTCTTGATGCCGATCTTCTCGACCGTGCCGCTCTGATTGTCGAACACGATGAAATCGCCGACCTCGAAAGGCCGGTCGAGCACGATGGCGAGCGAGGAGAAGAGATCGCCGAGCACACTTTGCGCGGCAAGGGCGACGGCGATGCCGCCGATGCCGAGGCCGGCGACGAGCGCTGTCACGTCGAAGCCGAGATTCTCGAAGATCAGGAGGAGCGCGACCGACCAGACCGTGACGCGCACGGCAAACTCGATCAGCGACAGCGCATTGCGCATCGCCGATTTGACCTTGAGCGGCGCGAGCCGCCAGACGAGAACGGCCGCGGCGATGCGATCGGCCCAGATAGCGAGCTGAATGAAAAGCGCGACGACGAAGGCCGAAGTGACCAGCCTGTGAAGGGCGCTGGGCAGGTCAAGGAGCGTCGTGCCGGCGTAGATCGCGCCAATGATGAGGAAGAGAGTGGAGGTGCGGACGACCAGCTCGTGCAGGACTGTCGGCCACTGAATTTCCTTGCCGACCTGTGGCGGCGGCAAGCGGCGCGCCAGGGAGAGCCTCACGACAAGGGCCACCGAGAGCCCGATCAGGGGCAGGAGGATCGCGAGGCCCCAGTCTGTGAGGGCGTTGCCGTAGATCTCGCTTTCCAACAAGTCGACCATGAAGCGCTCCTTTGTCCGCCCCAGCCTAGCGTGTCCGCCCAGCCTAGTGGCTCAGCCGCGCTTGGCTACCCCATGCAAACGTCCGGTTGCGTGATTCGCTATCGGCCCGTCGGAGGCAGGCAAAACCGCCCGAAGCTTGCGCAAAACGCCGGCCGGACTGTTGCGGGAATGGAACAAGTGCCAAGAATCTGCGCCGGCTCGCCGCTGGGCAGGCGACGGAACACTCGCCCTCGGGGGCTGTCTTGACCCAACTAAGTACTCGCAGTTACGCGATTTTTTCTATGACTCGGACAATCCACCGGACTGCCGCAAGTCCCGGAGGACGTTAGGTAATCCGAAGGCTTTGCTAGTCAAAGTGAGGCACCCCTTCTAGTGTGATTCGTGAGTCGTTTTGGGGGCTCACGGAGGCTCGCTATGGGACCGGCCATTCACGGGGAGCGAGTGTATTGCGTATGCGTATGACAGGGGTCGAGGCTGCGCTCAGCGCCAGACGGACTCTTTCAGCCCTTTCCATCTCTGCCGGCGCTGCGGCCCTCGCGGCGGCTATTGCCGTGTCGCCCGTCCTGGCCGAGGACGTGGCGCAGTCCGACGCCGGCCAGCCGATGACGCTGGTCGTCTCATTGGGCAGCCAGAAGGTAGACATCTACCGGGGCACGACGCTCATCACCACCTCGCGCGTGTCGACCGGAAAGGCGGGTTACGCCACCAAAGCGGGCGTTTTCAGCATCCTGGAGAAGAAGCGCCGCCATTTCTCGAATTTGTATGCGGGCGCGCCGATGCCCTGGATGCAGCGCCTGACCTGGACGGGCACCGCGCTCCATGCGGGCGTTGTCCCCGGCTATCCGGCGTCCCATGGCTGCATCCGCCTGCCCTACGCGTTCGCGCCCAAGCTGTTCGACATGACCACGGTCGGCGGCCAAGTGGTGATTGCGCGGGGCAAGGTCTCGCCCAAGCCCATCGAGCATGCGGCTCTGTTCCAGCCGCTTCCGCCGCCCTTGCCGCCGACGCTCGTGAAACAGGAGCAGGAGCAGGAGTCCAAGCCGGTGCGCCGGTCGAGCAGCGAGGCCGCGCCCCGCTTCGCCGCCCGTCTTCCCGTGGTGCTGGCCAAGGCCGAAACAGGTGTCTCCGCACCCGAGATCGCCTCCGCCCCGGAGGCTGAGTTCGTGCATGCCCCGGCCGTCGCGCCCGCGCCGGCTGAGACCGCTCCCATAGAGGTTTCCGCGTCGAGCCACGAGGACACGCGCACGCACGCCATCGATCCGTTCGCGGTGGCTTTTGCCATGCCGTTCGGCAGCGCGACGTCGCAGGCTGCGGCGGCGCAGCCAGAGGACGCAGCACAAACGCCCGCAGAAGCCGTCAAGCACCAGGATCGCCTGGCGGCTCCGGCCGCTGCCACTGGCGCTCCGTCGAGCACCGTCCTCACCGCCGCATCGCACGCCATCGAGGCCACCGCCCCGATCAACACGGCCATTGCCATCAAGGTCCCCGAGCCCGTGCAGATTGACGAGCCGCGGGCCGGACCGATCCTGACCGTCTCGGCGAGCGCGCTCACTCAGCCCGCGCCTGCGCCCGTTTCGGCCACGCTTGCGATTCTTGGGTTCAACGACCATCCGCCCGTGCCGCCGGCCAAGCCCTCGGTCATCGCCGCCAAGCTTGTGGCCGGCGCGACAGCCGCCGCCGTCCAGGCCGCCGAGCCGCACTCGACCGCGCCCTTGCGGGTCTCTTCCATGAAACCCTGCACGCTCGGGTAGCG
>CAYUTT010000132.1:0-5823 GCA_964447575.1 uncultured Methyloceanibacter sp. | reverse complement strand
TGCCCATCTGCTCGGCGAGGAACACATGCTCGAAATAGGCGCTGTTGTAGCGGCCGGGCGAGAGCAGCACGACCACGGGATCGTCGGCGCCACTGGGCGCCACGGCACGCAGGTTTTCGAGCAGCCGCTCCGGATAGTTGCCCACCGGCGAGACGCTCTGGCCGGCGAACGCATCCGGGAAGAGCCGCATCATGATCTCGCGGTTCTCGAGCACGTAGGAGACGCCGGACGGGGTGCGCACATTATCCTCGAGCACGAAGAAGTCCCGCTCGCCGGTGCGGATGAGGTCGATGCCGGCCACGTGGGCATAGACGTCGTTGGGCAGATCGACACCGCACATTTCCGGGCGGAAGGCGGAATTGAGCAGCACAAGCTCGGGCGGAATCAGCCCCGCCTTGAGGATCTCCTGGTCGTGATAAATGTCGTAGAGGAAGACGTTGATGGCCTTGACCCGCTGGAGGCAGCCGCGCTCCACGAGATCCCATTCCGACCGGTCCAGAATGCGCGGGATCAGGTCGAAGGGAATCAGCCGCTCCGTGGAGCCGCCCTCCGCATAGACCGCAAAGGTGATACCCAAGCGCCGGAAGAGCTCGTCCGCGGCGTTCTGCTTGGTGACCAGCGAGTCGAGGGAGAGATTGTCCAGAAGCTCGGCCAGCGCCCGATAGGCGGGACGCACCTGGCCGTCCGGACCACGCATCTCATTGAAAAACTTGCTGTAATACTCAGCGGTGCCGGCCTCTGCCTCCGCCGCCATCAATGTATTCGAATCTTGCGGCAAACCCGGCCGTCCTGGTTGAGCGTGCTTGAAGGCCCTCTTGCCAGCGCTTCCATTCCCACGTGCTATTTTTGAGGCATCTTAGTCCGATGCCGTTCGGTTAGGCAACTCGCAAGCACAGGCTGCCGTTTTCAGGGACTGCCGCGAAGTGCTAGAAGCGGGCAACCGCTCCGTCTCGCCCCATGCTCGAAACCGCCCTCACAGCCTTCACCACTTTCTTCGCGGTCATCGGCCCGGTGGACACGGCTGTTCTTTTGGCTTCGCTCACGCCCAATATGAGCCGCGCGGAGCGACGGGCGATCTCGGTCAAAGCCGTCTTCATCGCCACGATCATCATTTTGCTGTTTGCCCTAGTAGGCGAGCCCGTTCTACGGCAGCTCGGCGTCTCGCTTGCGGCGCTGCAGACCGCTGGCGGCATCATTCTGTTCATGATCGCGCTCGACATGACGCTGTCCAAGCGCCCAAGCCCGGCCGCGCTGACCCTGAGGGAAAGCGCCGAGGCCGAGAACAAGGCCGAGGCCCACGCCGAGATCGCCGTCTTTCCCCTCGCCACGCCCTTGCTCGCGGGCCCCGGCGCCATGACCGGCGCCATCGTGCTCGCTGCCAACACCAAGGGCGACGTCACGCTGCTCGCCGCCGTGATCGGGGCGATGCTTGCCGTGATGGCGGTGACCCTCGTGCTGCTCCTGCTCGCCCAGGAGGTGCATCAGCTGATCGGCGTCACGGCGCGCAAGGTGATCGTGCGGGTGTTCGGCGTGTTGCTGGCGGCGCTCGCCGTGCAGTCCATCTTCAACGGCCTCGCCGACACGCAGATCTTCGGCTAGGGCGCGCTATTCGGCCGGGGTCGGCCGCGGGTGCTCCTTCGGCGCGGACACGAATTTCCGCACCACGACATAGAACATCGGCGTGAAGATCAGGCCGAAGAAGGTGACACCGATCATGCCGAAGAACACGGCGGTGCCGAGCGATTGACGCATCTCGGCGCCCGCGCCCGTGGCGATCACGAGGGGGAGCACGCCGAGGATGAAGGCGAACGACGTCATCAGGATCGGACGCAAGCGTACCCTGGCGGCTTCGGTCGCCGCTTGGAACCGATCCTCGCCCAGTTCCTCGTTCTGGCGCGCGAACTCCACGATCAGAATGGCGTTCTTCGCCGCGAGCGCGATCAGCACGACGAAGCCGATCTGACCGAGGATGTTCACGTCCATGCCGCGTAGCAGCAATCCGCTCACGGCCGCGAGCAGACACATCGGCACGATGAGAATAACGGCCAGCGGCAAGCCCCAGCTCTCATACTGCGCCGCGAGGAGAAGGAACACGAACACCACCGCCGCCAAGAACACGAACATCGCGGTGTCGCCGGCCTGCTTCTCCTGATAGGCGAGTTCGGTCCATTGGAAGGCGTACCCATCCGGCAGGGTCTGGCTCGCCAGTTTCTCCATGGCTTCCAGGCCGTAGCCGCTCGAAAAGCCGGGCTTGGTGGCGCCTTGCACCGCCGCCGCGGGGAACAAGTTGAAGCGCTCCACGCGGTACGGGCCAGTGATATCGCGGAACGAGGCAACGGAGCCGAGGGGCACCATCTCGCCGTTGGTATTGCGCGTCTTGAGCTGGGAGATGGCGTGCAGATCCTGCCTGAACTCGCCGTCGGCCTGCGCCGTCACCCGGTAGGTGCGGCCCAGGAAGTTGAAGTCGTTCACGTATTGCGATCCGAGATAGACCTCCAGCGTCTGGAACACGTCGTCGGGCGTGACGCCGAGCATCTCCGCGCGCACCCGATCGATGTCCGCATAGACCTTGGGGGTGCGGGTATTGAAGGTGGTGAACACGCCGGCGAGGCCGGGATCCTGGTTGGCGGCGCCCGCCAGCGCCTGCGCCACTTCTTCGAGCTGCAAGAGCGGCGCCCCCCTCGTGTCCTGCACCTCCATCTTGAAGCCGCCGGTGGTGCCGATGCCGCGTACCGGCGGCGGCGCCACGCTGAGAACGAAGCCGTCTTGGATCGCGGCGAATTTCTGGTTGAGCGTCGCCATGAGCGCTTGGGCGCTCTGGCCTTTCTCGTTGCGTTCCTTGAACGAGTCGAGCGGCGTGAACACGACCGCGGCGTTCGGCGCCGAGGTGAAGGTGGCGCCATCAAGGCCGACGATCGGCACGGCATGAGCGATACCCGGCGTGTCCAGCACGATATCGGTTACGCGCCGCGCCACCTCGTCGGTGCGGGACAGCGAGGCACCCGGCGGCAATTGGACGATGTTGATGAGATAGCCGAGGTCCTGGTCCGGGATGAAGCCCGTGGGCGCGGCCCTGAACTGGACCACCGTCAGTCCGATGAGACCGGCATAGATCACGAGCATGATGCCGGACATGCGCACCAGTCTCCCGGTCAGCGCGCCGTAGCGGGACGCGATCCAGTCGAAACCCCGGTTGAAACCATTGAAGAACCGGCCGATCAGCCGCGCGGGTAGGTTCGTGCCCTCGTGATGGGCCTCGTGCGGCTTGAACAGCAGCGCGCACAGCGCCGGACTTAAAGTGAGCGAGACGAGCAATGAAATTCCCGTCGCGGTCGCGATGGTGACGGCAAACTGGCGGAAGAACTGACCGAGGATGCCGCTCAAGAACAGGGTCGGGATGAACACCGCCGCCAGCACCAGGGTCATGGCGACCAGCGCGCCGCCGACCTCCTCCATCGTGCGGTAGGCGGCCTCGCGCGGCGACAGGCCCTCGCGGAGATTTCGCTCCACGTTCTCCACCACGACGATGGCATCGTCGACGACGATGCCGATGGCGAGCACAAGCCCGTACAAGGACAGGTTGTTAAGCGAATACCCGAGCGCCGCCAACATGGCGAACGTACCGATCAGCGATACCGGGATCGCAACGATGGGCACGATGGACGCACGCCATGTCTGCAAGAAGAACACGATGACGATCACGACGAGGATGACTGCCTCGAAGATCGTGTGGATTACAGCTTCGACGGATTCCGAGATGAAGACCGTCGGGTTGTAGACGATGTCGTAGCGCAGGCCCGCGGGGAAGGACTTCGACAGCTCCTTCATGGCCGCCTCGACGGCATTGGCGGTCTCGAGCGCGTTCGAGCCCGGCCGCTGGAAGATGCCCATGGGGATGGCGACCTTGTCGTCAAGATAGCCGTTGCGGTTGTAGTCGGCAGCGCCAAGCTCCACGCGCCCGATGTCATCGACACGGACCACGCGGCCGTCTTCCTCCGCCTTGACGATAATTTTGCCGAAGTCCTGAGGGCTCGTCAGGCGTCCTTGGGTCTCGACATTGAGCTGGAACGCGCCCGGCTGCGGAACCGGAGGCTGGTTGATAACGCCGGCCGCAACCTGAACGTTCTGTCCGCGGAGCGCGGCGAGCACGTCGGCGGCGGTGAGATTGCGCGCGGCAAGCTTCTCGGGATCGAGCCAAACGCGCATCGAGTAGTCGCGGGCACCGAAGATGGTGACGTTGCCCACCCCGTCGATGCGAGACAGCACGTCCCGGACGTGAAGCGTGGCGTAGTTGGAGATGTAAAGCAGGTCGCGCGTGTCGTCGGGCGAGAAGAGATGGATCACCATCATCAGATCCGGCGACTGCTTGGTGACCTGCACGCCGAGTGCGCGGACCTCTTCCGGCAGACGCGGCGTGGCGATTGCCACCCGATTCTGGACCAGCACCTGTGCGATATCGAGGTCAGTGCCGAGCTTGAAGGTGACGGTCAACGACATGTTACCGTCGCTGGTGGACTGGGACGTCATGTAGATCATGTCGTCCACGCCGTTCACTTCCTGCTCGATCGGCGTCGCCACGGTGTTGGCGACGATCTCGGCGGAGGCGCCCGGATAGCTCGCCGTCACCTGAATGGAGGGCGGCGCGATCTCAGGATACTGCGCGATCGGCAGGCTGAGCAGGGCCACACCCCCGACCAATGTGATCAGGATCGAGATGACCGCGGCGAAGATCGGCCGGTCGATAAAGAAGTGCGAAAAGCTCATCGCGGCTGCCAGCCCGTCATCTTTGGCTCACCGGTGTGGCCTTGGGCGGCTTCACCTCGCCCTGCTCCGGTGTCACCTTCTGGCCTGGGCGGGCGCGGAGGAGCCCGTTGATGATGATCTCGTCGTCGGGGGTGATGCCGCTGCGGATGATGCGCAAGCCGTCGTCAGTCACCGAACCGAGCTCCACCGGCTTGGGCACAACCGTGCCATCCGGCGTCACCGTGAACAGCATCTTGACCGACTGGTCGGTGACCACCGCAGCGTCCGGCACGAGGATCGTCGGCTTGTCCTGCGACATCGGCACGCGCACCCGGCCGAACTGACCAGGTGTGATGAACAGGTCGGGGTTGGGGAAGGCAGCGCGGACTCTGATCGTCCCCGAGGAGCGATCGTATTGGTTGTCGACGAAGTCGATCGTGCCCTTGAGCGGCCAGTCCTTCTCGTCCATCAGCTGGCCTTCGACCTGAACGCTATTGTCGCGGGCGGATTCAACCTCACCTCTTTGCATCAGGCGCTTATAGGTCATGCCGTCGCCCTCGCTGACGTTGAACAGGAGCCAGATCGGATCGAGCGATACGATGGTGGTGAGAAGCGTCGTGGTGCCGGCGCCGCCCACGACCAGATTGCCGATACTGACCTCATGGCGGCCGACCCGGCCCGAAACCGGCGCCACCACGTGCGTGTAATCGAGATTGAGCTCGGCTTCATCGACCGCAGCGAGCGCATTGTCGCGGGAGGCAGTGGCACTTTTCACCTCGGCGGCCCGCTCGTCATAGGTCTGCTGCGAGGCGTAGTCGCTCTTGCGGAGCTGGGCCGTACGCTCGAGCTGGACTTCGGCCAGCGCAAGCTGCGCTTCGGCTTGCGAGAGCTGAGCCTTGGCCGAAGCGAGCGCGATCTCGTAAGGCCGCGGCTCGATGACGAAGAGGAGATCCCCCTTATCCACGAGCTGGCCATCGGTGAAATTGACGGATTCGAGGTAGCCGCTCACCCGGGCACGGATCTGGACCGAATCCTGGGCCTCGAACTGGCCGGTGAAATCGCTCCACTCCCGGAGCGTCT
>CAYUTT010000131.1:0-5867 GCA_964447575.1 uncultured Methyloceanibacter sp. | reverse complement strand
GGCTGTCGAGACACACTCTTCGAGCTTGGCCGGAGACTACATCTTGCGATGGACACCCGTCAAGCATCTATTTGTAGCAGCATCGCTGCGCCCGTCGCGGCGTTCACGATGGCGCGAACTCATTAGGCAGCCGGTATGGCGCTGAATGTTCGATTGCGGGCGCCCGCAACGCGTCCTAAGCTTTGTCTCGCACGCGTCTTGCTGCGCTCAACGCGCAAGGTGCCACGAAATAGGCCCGAATCCTCGGCCATCTCGCGACGTGCCCGGCCCACAAAGCCCGGATCTCAGGACGAGGTCCCCAAACTGGTACCTCGACAAACAGGGAGAACATCGACTCATGACCAGGCGGTTCCACATGGCGATCCTGACGCGGCGCTCCGCCGTCGGCACGGTCGCCGCAACGCTGGCTTGTGCCGCGCTCGTCTCGGCGCCCACGCAGAGCGCACGGTCACAGGATCTGAAGACCGTGCGCTTCACCGAGGCCGTGCACAATCTCGGCTACATCAACCTCTATGTCGGGCAGCATGCGGGCATTTTCGAGAAGCACGGTCTCGATATGCAGGTGAGCGCCGCCGGGGGCGACACCCAGGCCTTCGCGGCCGTGCTCGGCGGTTCCGCCGATTTCGCGATCGGTGATGCGACGATGGTGCAGATGTCTCGCGAAGCCGGGGGTCCCGGCGTCGTGATCGGCACGGTCGTGCAGCGCGCGCATTACTTCGGGGTCTCCAAGAACCTGGAGCCGATGAGCGAGCCTGCCGAGTTCGCAGGCCTGACCATCGTCACCTCGCCGGACCCGAACACCAATTTCAGCGTCGCTAAGCGTATGCTGGAGAGCGCAGGTCTCACGATTGGCACCGATGCCCAGATTCTCCAGGTGAACCCGGGGACGGAGATCGGCGCCATGCTCGCCGGCCAAGCCGACATGGCGATCGCTTATCAGCCGAGCGTGTCATCGGCGGTGGCGCAGGGTGCGAAGATCGTGTTCGATTTCGCGAGCTACGTCGGCCCGTTCTGCAACACTGGCATCATGGTGCTGCCGTCGACCATAGAGCGGGATCCGGAGATGGTGCAGGCGCTCGTGACCGCCTTTGAGGAGTCCTCGCGCCTGACCTACGCCGACCCGGACTTCGCCAAGGAGGTGGCGCGCAAGGAGTTCCCGGACTTGGCGCCTGAGGTGGTCGATGCGGCGATCGACGCGCAGCTGGAGTTCAAAATACCAGCCGAGAGTGTGATCGTGCAGCGTGACCAGTGGGACAACCTGATGGACATGCAGGTCTATCTCCAAAACGTGAAGGGCTCGATCCCATTCGAGGAGATCATCGACAACTCGTTCGCTGAGGCCGCAGTGGCGGCGGTGGACGGGTGATCGCCCACCAGACGCAAGCGGTGGACTACGGTACGGCGGCGGGGACAGTTGCCCCGCCGCTCATCGCCCGCGGCATCGCCAAGATCTACGACGACGGCCGTCAGGCCGTGCCCGTGATCGGCGATCTGAGCTTCAGCCTGGCCACTGGTGAGATCGTCAGCATTGTCGGGCCCTCGGGCTGCGGCAAGAGCACCATGCTCAACATTCTTTCGGGCCTCATCGAGCCGAGTTCGGGTGAGGTGTTGTGGTACGGGGAACGGGTACGCGGCATGCCCGAGCGGGTCGGCTACATGCTGCAGAAGGACCTTCTTTTCCCGTGGCGCACGGCACTGCGTAATGTGACGTTGGGTCTCGAGCTCGAGGGGCTCTCGCAGCGCGATGCTGACCGGCGGGCGCAACTCCTGCTCGATCGGCTCGGGCTCCACGGCTTCGCCCATGATTATCCGGCGACGCTGTCGGGTGGCATGCGGCAGCGCGTGGCGCTCGCCCGGACCCTGGTCAACGACCCGATGGTCCTGTTGCTCGACGAGCCGTTCGCGGCGCTGGATTTCCAGACGAAGCTGCTAATCGAGAGCGACACGGCGACTCTCGTGCGCGAGCAGGAACGAGCGATGCTCCTGATCACCCATGACATCGAGGAAGCCGTGTCGATGTCGGACCGGGTTGTGGTCCTGACCCACCGCCCCGCCCGCGTCCGCTCCATCTACACGATCGAGATCGAAGGTCAGCGCACCGACATGATGGAGGCGCGCAATAGCGGCGGCTTCAGTGAATATGTGCGCCAGATCTGGTCTGATCTGGAACTGCAACGGGCATGAGAGCAAGCGAGCCTCTTGCCGCCCCGGCAGCTGCCCAACCATCCTCGCGCGGGTGGGAGCTCCGCTTGGCCCGGCTACGGCAGAGCGGGCTCGTGCTCCTCTGCCAGCTCGGCGTCCTGGTCGCGGCGATTGGGTGTTGGGAACTCGTCACAGCACGCGACCCGCAGACCGCCTTTCTTTTCGGCCGGCCGAGCCTGATCTTCGGCTTTCTCGTCGAGATGTGGCGGGACGGCAGCCTGATCCGCGACACCTACGTCACCGGGCTAGAGACGATCCTAGGTTTCCTGCTCGGCAATGCGCTCGGAACGGTGCTCGGCCTCTCGCTCTGGTACTCGCGCTTCGTCTCGCGCGTGGTGGAGCCATTCGTCATCGCGATCGGCTCGATTCCGATCATCGCCCTCGCGCCTATTGTGATCATCTGGTTCGGTACCGGGTTAAGCTCAAAAGTCGCGATGGCGACGCTGTCGGTCGTGGTCGTCGCCCTAATCACCTCCTATCGCGGCGCCGTCAGCGTCGATCCCGATCAGATCAACCTGATGCGCACGCTCGGCGCCAAGAAGCACCAGATCTTCGCCAAGCTCGTGGTCCCGGCCTCGCTCAGCGACATCTTCGCCGGGCTCAAGCTCACGGTCGGCTTCGCACTGATCGGCGCCATCATCGGCGAGTTCATGTCATCCTCGGAGGGCCTGGGCCACGCGATCTTCAAGGCGGGCTCGCTCTACATCATCTCGAAGGTGTTCGCGGCCCTCCTGGTGACCATCGCGCTCGCCCTGGTGCTCTCCTACCTGGTCGGCAAGCTCGAGCGGCTGCTGACCCCCTGGCAACGCCAAACCTGAGACAGCGAGGGATGCCCCGATGCCGACCGTCGTGACCAAGGCCGACAACATCAAGTACGCGCTCTCGGCAGGCGACCGCTTCATCGCCACGGTCGAGCCGGGCGAGGTCTTCGAGGTCGAGTGCGCCATCAACATCAACGACGGCGTGATTCGGCACGTCGGTCAGCAATTGACCCCGGAGGACGTGACGATCCCGTTCGTGAACGGCGCCACGGGCCCGATCAACGTGGCCGGCGCCAAGCCGGGCGACCTGATGAGGCTAGACGTCCTCGACATGCGGCTGGAAGGACTGGGTTTCACCTCCCTCTGGCCGGGTATCGGCATCTTCCCCGACTGGGTGCGCCGCAAGGAGTTCGGGATCCAGACCCGGGTGGTCGAGGTCGACGACGGTGTCGTGCACTGGAGCGACAAGGTGAAGCTGCCCGTGCAGCCGATGATCGGCGTGGCCGCCGTCGCGCCTTTGCTCGGGTCGGTGATGACCGTCGACAACGGCCCACACGGCGGCAATCTCGACGCGCAGGAAGTGGCACCGGGCAACGCCATCATGTTCCGCGTGCACCACAAAGGCGCGCACCTGTTTCTGGGCGACTGCCACGCCCTTCAGGGTGACGGCGAGTGCAACGGGATGGGGGCGATCGAGATCGCCGCGGTGCTCAAAGTTCAGGTGAGCCTTGAGCCGGCGCCGGTGCGCATGACCTGGCCGCGAATCGAGACTCCAACGCACATTGGCACGCTCGGCTGCGCGCGCCCGCTGGAAGACGCCATGCGCATCGCGTTTGAGGAGATGGTGTTTTGGATGGAGGATGAGCACGACGTGCCCGCTCCCGAGGCCTACATGCTCCTCGGGCAGGTCGCCGAGGCGCGCTGCACCCAAATGGTGAACCCGAAATACACGTACATCTGCAAGGTGTCGAAGGACGTGCTAGCGCAATACCGCTGAGCCGGACGGCTGAAGCCCATCGGCTCCCGACGATCGGGCTGCGGGGAATGTTGCAGCCGTACGCCTCGTAGGGCGCCGCATGCTCGGGCAGGCGGCGGCCATTGGCATCTGAGGCTGAGTCGTCTGATCGCGGCAGCGCTCCCGAGGTCACCCCACGTCAGCCTAGCTACCGGGCTTGGTTTCTACCGATACCGACGTAGCTACGTCAATACTCACGCTGCTGCCCGATAGCCGAGATGCGCCGCCAGCACCCCGAGCGCCGCCACCAGAATACCCTGCGCCTGCTCCTGCCGCACCGGCCGGCCACCCCAGCCCTGACGCATGGCCCAATCCCGGATGCTCCGTTGCAGCCCGATGACGTGCCACACGCAGGAGCCCGCCGGGCTCGACATACCGCCGAGCGCCTCCATGGCCGCGTGCACGCGGCGGCGGGCGTGGAGCTGGCACCCGCTGCCTACTCGAGCCAGTGGCTGCGCTATCATCGGTTCAGCTCGCCACTGTCGCGTCCGACGGCGCTCCGACTGGGATCAGGCGACCTCTCTCCTCGGGATCGACCTGAACCTCGCCGCGCTGGGTGAGGGTCCGGATCCCATTCAAGAGATCCTGGCCGGTGATCTTCGGGTTCTCCGCGCGCGCCGCCGCCAGAACCTCGTCGCGGCGCGCCTCGCCCTTGGCGGCAATCAGCTCCTGAATGCACCGCTGCACGGTCGCGGCCTTGGGCGTGCCGCCGTTCACCTTCCGCTTCGGTTGCGGCCTCCCCCGCTCCCGTCTCTTCGGCTTCTGCGCCGCCGCAGGTCGGCCTTCATCATCCGGCTTCCCGCTTCTCTCAAGCGCCTCGAGCGAGGATGGTGCTTTCCTCAGCTGCTCCGCCACGTCTTCCGCAGATACGCTTTCGATCTCGGCCAGTGCTGATTGCGCACCGTCGCGGTACCCACGTTCATACGCCGCTCGCGTCAGGTCAGCGATGCGCCGCCGTACCTCTTCCTTCAGATCCATCTTTGCTTCCTTTTCTTCACCCGAGCACTCAGCTCGGCGTGAGAGTTATCATGTGGCTGGAAAACATCTGTCCATATCAGGTGGCTGGGAACTTTAGCGGCGGACGCCGTGCCGGCTACCCCATACTTGAGATGCCCGGCCAACCTTCCAGCGCCACCACCACCAGGATCTCCCCCCCTTTTTGCAGGCCCACGACATGCCACAGGCACCAGCCTGCCGGGCTCGAGATGGCACCGAGCGCGCGCCAGCCTCGCAACATCCGGTCGCGATCGCATCGCGGACGGCCCTCCTCAGCTTCAAAAAAGCGGCGCCTAGTTAACAGCGGGCAATGTGCCGCTCGTCGGCCCAGGCTTCCAGCCGTTCAATCATGGCAATACCACTAGCGACAATGTCCCTGCCAGAGCCCTGTGGCAGGGGCACAATCAAATCATGCAAACATAGCCGGATTAACCTCATCGACCATGGTGATGACATCGGCCGGGATGTTCGCGCGCGCCGCAGCCTTCCTGATGGCATCGGCGTCGGGCGCCTCGTACAGGCAGTAGGTCTTGCGCTTGTCTGCGCTGAGGAACGAGAAGATCCACTTGACCCCTTCCTCGTCGTTGATGCGCTCGATGCGCTCGTTCCCCTCCTTCCAGGCAGCCAGTTCCAGCTTCTCGGCAAAGGTCCGCTCAATGATGAACTTCGGCATGATCGACCTCCAATCTGCCGCCCCGCGGCGCCAGCATGCGTCGTCCGGCTCAATGCTCGTGCCTGCGGAGCTTGTCTCTCAGCGCCACCATACCAAGCCGGATCGCCGCCTCCAATGCCTCACCTGTCAAAGAGTGAGCTTGCATTGCGTCGCCCGCGCGGCGGCGTCGACGCAGCATCTGCGCATACGCGAACTGCGTGTGCGCCAGCCACGGCCAAGC
>CAYUTT010000130.1:0-5915 GCA_964447575.1 uncultured Methyloceanibacter sp. | reverse complement strand
TCCGCCAAGCCCCGCGCGAGCCAGATGGTGCTGTAGCCGCCGAGCGTGCCGATCTCCAAGATCTTGCGCGCGCCCATGGTCGCGGCGAGCATCATCAGGAGCTTGCCTTGCAGCGGCGCCACGTGGATTGCGGGCAGTCCTGCCGCTTCGCTTGCGGCAAGAGCGGCAGCGAGCGCCGGATCGTCATCGAGAAGGTTCTCGGCGATATAGGCGTCGATCGCGTCCCAGTTCCGGTCCTGGGTCCTGTCCCAAATCTTGTCCGTCATAAGAGCTTTCCGGGATTGAGAATGCCGTTCGGATCGAAGCTGGCCTTGATTCTCCGCATCAGCTCGACCGCCACTTCGCCTTTGGCATGGGGCAGGAGATCGCGCTTCATCTGGCCGATGCCGTGCTCGGCGCTGATCGAGCCGCCGAGATCGAGCACGATCTCATGCACCGCGGCGTTGAGCGCTTCCCAATTCGCGAGGAACACGGCCTTGTCCATGGCGGGCGGCTGGCTGACATTGTAGTGAATATTGCCGTCGCCGAGATGGCCGAAGGGCACGGGCCGCGCGCCGGGGATCATCAACTCCACGAGCTGGTCGGCGCGGGCGATGAACTCGGGCACGTGCGCCACGGGCACGGAGACGTCGTGCTTGATGCTGCCGCCCTCGTGCTTCTGAACCTCGCTCATCAGCTCGCGCAAGCGCCACAAGCCTTGCGCCTGGGCGAGCGACGCCGCGATGGCGGCATCCGCAATCTCATCGGCGTCAAGGCCCTGCTGCAGCAGCGCTTCGGCGATGGCGCGCGGCTCCTCGCTGTCATGCGGGCTCGTAAGCTCGAACAGCGCATACCATGGATAGGGGCCTGCGAAGGGATCGCGCACGTCACGCCCGTGACGCAGAACGAACTCGACGCCGATGCGCGGCAGGATCTCGAAGGCCGTCAGCATCGGCCCGGCCGCGTCGTAGGCCCTGGCGAAGAAGGCGGGTGCCCGGTCGAGATCGCGCAAGGCGGCGACACAGGTCACGCGCTCGGCAGGCCGCGGGAACAGCCGCAACACGGCAGCCGTGATAATGCCGAGCGTGCCCTCGGAGCCGATGAACAGGTCCCTGAGGTCGTAGCCCGTATTGTCCTTGCGCAAAGACTTGAGCCCGTCCCACACGCGCCCGTCCGCCAACACGACCTCGAGGCCAAGTGTGAGATCCCGTGCCGGGCCGTAGGCCAGCACGGCCATGCCGCCGGCATTGGTGGCGAGCACGCCGCCGATCTGGCAGCTCCCTTCGGACGCGAGGCTCAAGGGAAAGAGCCGGCCGGCCCGCTCCGCGACTTGCTGCGCGAGCGCAAGCGTCAGGCCCGCCTCCACCGTCATCGTGTTCGAGGCGAGATCGATGTCGCGCACGAGGGCCATGCGCTGCAGAGAGAGAACGACCTGGGTGCCGCTCTCGTCCGGAATCTGCGCGCCGACGAGCCCGGTATTGCCGCCTTGCGGCACGATTGCCGTGCGCGCCTCGTTGGCGAGCTTGAGGATCGCCGCGACCTCCTCGGTCGATCCCGGCTTCAGCACGAGCGCTGCTCGACCCCGATAGCGGTCGCGCCACTCGGTCAGGTAGGGCGTCATGTCGGCCTCGTCGCGGATCGCATGGCTCTCGCCTACGATGTGCACGAGCGCATCCAGCGTCGCGGGGCTCGGGGGCTTAAGCTTCGGGCTCTCGCTCATGGATGAGGGCTAGCGCGCCTTGGCCGCGCGCCGCAAGCGGTCGTTGATGGCCTCGCCCAGGTCGTGGTCGGGAATCGGCATGACGGCGATGGCAGAAGCGCCGGCCCCGTCGAGCGCGCGCAAGCCGGCGAAGAGATTCGCGGCGGCCTCCTCGAGATCGCCGCTTGGGCTGAGATTCACGGTCTGGACGCCGCCTGAGGGGCCGTTCGGCCCAAAGGCAAGCAGAGCCTCGCCAGGATGGAGATCGGTCGCGCCGAGCCGGAGCGGCGTGTCGGGCGCATAATGGCGTTCGAGCTGGCCTGGCGAGGCGATCGGCGCGTCCTCTCGCGCGAGAGGTACGGCCCGGCCCAGCACCGCCTCGATTGCCGCGCGGGGAACCGTCCCGAGCCGCAGAAGCACTGGCGAGTGGCCCGCCACGCTCACGACGGTGGATTCGATCCCGCGCTGGCATGGCCCTCCGTCGAGGATCATGGCGGGAATGTCGCCGAGCTCGGCCTCGACATGGGCGGCTGTGGTTGGGCTGATACGCCCCGAACGGTTGGCGCTCGGGGCTGCGATGGGAAGCCTCGTTTCCGCGAGCAACGCCTGCGCGATCTTATGGTTCGGCGCGCGAAGCGCAATCGTGCCGAGCCCTGCCGTGA
This sequence comes from uncultured Methyloceanibacter sp., assembly GCA_964447575.1. Taxonomy (GTDB): domain Bacteria; phylum Pseudomonadota; class Alphaproteobacteria; order Rhizobiales; family Methyloligellaceae; genus Methyloceanibacter. Next base: position 3,575 of record CAYUTT010000130.1, on the reverse strand, counting down.
CGAGATCGGCGATGCCGCTCCCCTCGCGTTGCGGCAGCACCAGCGACAAGGGCCCTGGCCAGAAGGCCTCCGCGAGGCCCCGCGCGGTGGCGTCCAACACGCCATAGGTCTCGGCTGAGGCAATATCCGGGATATGCACGATGAGCGGGTTGAAGCGCGGCCGTTCCTTGGCGGCGAACACCTTCGCCACGGCGCGTGCATCGAGCGCGTTGGCGCCGAGCCCGTAAACCGTCTCGGTGGGGAAGGCCACGATCCCACCATTGGCAAGCGCGCGTGCGGCTTGGCGGATCGCCTCTTCTGTGGCGGGCACGACGGGCATGGTCGGCCCTCCTTTCGCGTGTTACCAGGGGCGGGTCAAGCTGTCGCCTCAGGTCCAGTCAGATATCATGACCACCGCATGACCACGCTGCTTCTCACCCATCCCGCTTGCCTCGCGCACGACACGGGCCACGGCCATCCCGAGCGCGCCGAGCGCCTGCGTGCCATCGCCGATGCCCTCGCTGCACCCGACTTCAAGGATTTGAAGCGCGAACAGGCGCCGCGCGCCGACCTTGCCGCCATCGAGCGCGTGCACCCCAAGGCCTATGTGGAGATGGTCCGCTCCGAGATCCCAAAGCAACTTCACAATTGGCTCGACGCCGACACGGTGGTCTCGCCGGGAAGCTGGGAGGCGGCCCTGCGCGCCACCGGCGCCGTGCTCTACGCCGTCGATCAGGTCGCGGGCGGCCATGTGGACAACGCCTTTTGTGCTATCCGCCCGCCGGGCCATCACGCCGAACCGTCCAAGGCCATGGGCTTCTGCCTGTTCAACTCGGCCGCGGTCGCCGCGCTGCACGCCCGTACCGCCCATGGCGCGAAGCGCGTGGCGGTGATCGACTTCGACGTCCATCACGGCAACGGCACGCAGGCGTCGTTCTGGACCGACGAGGATCTATTCTATGGCTCGACTCATCAGATGCCGCTCTTTCCCGGCACCGGCGCGTTGAGTGAAACAGGCGTGGGCAATATCTGGAACGCGCCGCTCTCACCCGGCGACGACGGCGAGAAGTTCCGCGCCGCGTTCGACGACCGCATCCTGCCGGCGCTCGAAGCGTTCGCGCCGGAGCTTGTCATCGTCTCCGCCGGCTTTGACGCGCATCTGAGGGACCCGCTGGCGCAGATCAGGCTGCTCGAGCCCGACTTCGCCTGGGTCACCGAAAGACTCATGGATGCTGCCGCCAAGCATTGCGGCGGGAAGCTCGTCTCCACGCTCGAAGGCGGCTACGATCTCGACGCACTCGCCGCCTCGACCGCAATTCATGTGCGGACGCTGATGGGCGCTTGATTGTGGTCAAGGGAAAGGGCTAAGCCAAACCATGACCGAACCGACCGACCATTCGGACATCAAGTCCATGAGCTTCGAGCAGGCTCTGAAGGAGCTCGAGACCATCGTCGACCGCCTGGAGAAGGGCGATGTCGAACTCGAGGCCTCGATCGTCATCTACGAGCGCGGCGAGGTGCTCCGCGCCCATTGCGACGGGCTCCTGCGCCAGGCGGAAGCGCGGGTGGAGAAAATCACCCTGAACCAGAACGGCGAGCCGACCGGCACCGAGCCCCTCGACGTCGAGGAGTAGATCGGGGACCGCCGCCAAACAGCCGAGCGAAACCAATAGGCCGCTTGGGGGTAGCCGTCGTCTCCGCTATGGTCGGGGGCTTCGCCGGCATTGCAAGCGGGCCTCCGGACCGCTAAAGGTGCACCCAACGTGCTGATCCTTCGCAATCTTTCCCATTCCTCCGGACAGGCAATCGAATGAGCGCTGAGACATCCACGCCCCTGCTCGACCGTGTCCGGTCCCCGGAGGATTTGCGCGCGCTTCAAGACCACGAGCTGAAACAGCTCGCTGAGGAACTGCGCCGGGAGACGATCAGCGCTGTGTCCGTCACCGGCGGCCATCTCGGCGCCGGGCTCGGCGTGATCGAGCTGACGGTGGCCTTGCATTACGTATTCGACACGCCGCGCGACAAGCTGATTTGGGATGTCGGGCATCAGGCCTATCCCCACAAGATCCTGACCGGGCGCCGCGACCGCATCCGCACGCTTCGCCAAGGCGGCGGCCTGTCGGGTTTCTGCAAGCGCGAGGAGAGCGAATACGACCCCTTCGGCGCCGGCCATTCCTCGACGTCGATCTCGGCCGGTCTCGGCATGGCCGTCGCCCGCGATCTCGAAGGTGAAGCACACAATGTCGTCGCCGTGATCGGCGACGGCGCCATGAGCGCCGGCATGGCCTATGAGGCCATGAACAACGCAGGCGCCATGGATCAGCGGCTCATCGTCATCCTCAACGATAACGACATGTCCATCGCGCCGCCCGTGGGCGCCATGAGCGCGTATCTCGCGCGCCTCATCTCCGGCGGAACCTATCGCAGCATCCGGCGCTGGATGAAGCGCGCGGCCCACAAGCTTCTGCCCAAGAGCTGGCAACGGCGCGCCGCCCGGGCCGAGGAATTCACTCGCGGCTTCTGGACCGGCGGCACGCTGTTCGAGGAGCTTGGCTTCTACTATGTCGGTCCCATCGACGGGCACAATCTCGATCATTTGTTGCCTGTGCTTCGCAACGTGAAGAAGATGAAGAATGGACCGATCCTGGTCCATGTCGTGACGCAGAAGGGCAAAGGCTACGGCCCGGCGGAGGAGTCCGCCGACAAGTTCCATGGCGTCGGCCGGTTCAATGTGGTCACCGGCACGCAGGAGAAGGCGGCGCCGGGCGGTCCGCCGAGCTACACCAAGGTCTTCGCGCAGAGCCTGATCGCGGAGGCGCGCGCCGACGACAAGATCGTTGCCGTCACCGCGGCCATGCCGTCAGGCACCGGGCTCGACACCTTCGCCGAGGCCTTTCCGCACCGCTGCTTCGACGTCGGCATCGCCGAGCAGCACGCGGTGACCTTCGCCGGAGGGCTGGCGGCCGAAGGCTTTAAGCCCTTCGCGGCGATCTACTCGACCTTCCTCCAACGCGCTTACGATCAGGTCGTGCACGACGTGGCCGTCCAGCATCTGCCGGTCCGCTTCGCCATCGACCGGGCCGGTTTGGTTGGCGCCGACGGACCCACGCATGCGGGCAGCTTCGACGTCGCATTTCTCTCGTGCCTGCCCGGAATGGTGGTCATGGCCGCGGCGGACGAGGCGGAGCTTGCGCATATGGTGGCGACGGCGGCGGCGATCGACGATGGACCGTCCGCCTTCCGCTATCCGCGCGGCGAGGGCACCGGCGTCGTGGTGCCTGAGCGCGGCACGCCGCTCGAGATCGGCAAGGGGCGCATCGTGCGCGAAGGCTCGGCCGTGGCTCTGCTCTCCTTTGGCTCGCGGCTCACCGAGTGCCTCGCCGCGGCGGATGAGCTTGCGGGTTACGGGCTTTTCACGACGGTCGCCGATGCGCGCTTCGCCAAGCCGCTCGACACGAATCTCGTGCGGGACCTTGCCAAGAACCACGAAGTGCTGATCACCGTGGAGGAGGGCTCGACCGGCGGGTTCGGTGCGCAGGTACTTCATGCGCTCGCCGCCGAAGGACTGCTCGACCGGGGCTTGAAGGTGCGGACCC
>CAYUTT010000129.1:0-5929 GCA_964447575.1 uncultured Methyloceanibacter sp. | reverse complement strand
ACGGCTTTCTGTCGTTCGATCAGAGCCTCACCGCGCCGGCAAGCCATTTTCAGACGGCGCCGCCCGGCCCCGCCATCACGGGCACGCCAGCCGCGCGAACCGACATCGCCCACGACATCCACCAGTTCAAGCTGGGAATGAACTACAAGCTCGGCGGCGGCGGCGGCGTTCATGCCGAAACACAGCATGCCGCCGGCTGGAGCGCGCCGGGCCTCACGCTCACCGCCGGTGTGCGCTACGTGTATGGCTGGGGCCAGTTCCACAAGGATCTCGGCTTGCAGAAGCGAGGGCTCACCGCGCTCGCCTCGCGGCTCACTTACGACAACGAGCCCATCAACGGCGTCGAGGGGTTCGCGCGGCTCGATACGAAGTCCGGCCTCATGGTCAAAGGCCTTATCGGCGGAGCGAGCGGCGACGGCACCCTGAACGACGAGGACTGGAACCTGGACTACGCAGGCAACGACGTGGCCTATTCGAACACGCTGTCGGACATCGACAACGACATAAGCTACGGGCTTATCGATGTCGGCTACGCCTGGTGGCGAGGACTTGGCTACTCGGTGGCGCCGTTCGTGGGCTACAGCCAGTTCCGGCAGGATATGACGGGCCTGGGCTGCCGCCAGATCGCCAATCGATTCTCCGATTGCGCCACGCCCATCCCCACCAACGTGCGCGGCATTGCCGAGGACGACAAATGGCAGGCGCTGCGACTCGGCGTTGCGGGCGACGTTGCGATCGCGCCGCGCTTGAGCTCGCCGGCGATGCCGCCTATTTGCCTTATGTGAAGTTCAAGGGCACCGACGACCACATCTTGCGCGATCTCGTGTCGCCCGAGGACGGAAAAGGGATCGGCGTGCAGCTCGAGGCCATGCTGTCCTATGCCGTGACGGACGCTTTCAGCCTCGGCGTGGGCGGGCGCTACTGGTCGATGTGGACTACGAGCGGCGACACCAATTTCGGCGGCACGGGCGATATCATTCCCATGCGCTACGCCTTCGAGCAGGCGCATCTTCTGGTGCAAGGCTCCTACAGGTTCGGTGCCAGCGCCTCGCCCTGACTCATCGCTCGCCGATTAACCAACACGCGCAGGCCTGTGGGCAAGACTCCGCGAAGCAGCTAGTCTAGGCATGATTCGCCTTGGGATTCGCGAGGGCCAACCGGCTCCGGCGTTCAAGTCTGTGGCAGCGTTTGCGGCGCGAGGCGAGGCCATGGGCGATAGCGTTGGATCGACGTTCAGCGGCGGCGTGGGAGCGAGGGGGACCATGCGGACCAGCAGAGGCGAGGCGACACCTGTTTCAAGGTGGCCGATTGTGCTGTCCCGCGTGCATGTCTATGCCGTTCCGGCTGCTTTGCTTCCGATCGACACCGCCATCGCCCAAGAGGCCGCGGGCGTCGACGCGCACGCGCTGCTGACGCTCGGCATCACGCTCGGTATCATCGCCTTTGCCGTGGGCACGGCCATCGCCTGCCTGCGCGCCACGAAGCGTGCGCGCGCGCAAGAGGCCAAGGCCGCGAGCGAAGCGGAGCGCTACGCCTTGAGCGAAAGCACGCTCGAGACCGTGCTCGCCGCCGAGCCGCAGGCGCTTCTGACGCTTTCCGATGCGGGCGAGCCGGAGCTGCTTGTCTCCAACCTGCCCGCGAGCTTCGGCGTGCCGCGCGACCCCGAGCGCCTTTTGACTTTCGCAGACTGGCTGGACGCCGGCTCGTGCGCGGAGCTTGACCCCGCCATGCAAGCGCTCGCCGAGTGCGGCGAGGCCTTCAACTTGATGCTGCGCACGAAGCGCGACCGCTACGTGGAGGTGGATGGCCGCACCGCGGGCCGCTCGCTCGTGTTTAAAGTGCGCAACACCGCCGGCCAGCGGCTCGAGCTTGCCGAGCTTTCGGCCAAGCACAAGGAGCTCGAAGAGCAGGTCGCGAGCTTGCGCACGCTGCTCGACGAGGCGAAGCGCGGCGAGAGCGAGCGCGCGGAGACCAAGGCGAGCATCGAGGCTCACTTCCGGAGCTTCGACCGGCTCGCTACGGCCTTTGCCGTGTTCGACGCCAGCCAGAGGCTCGCCCATTACAACCAGGCCTATGTCGATCTCTGGCAGCTCGATCCGGACTGGCTCGACACGCGCCCGCGCGACGGCGAGATTCTGGATCGCCTGCGCCAGGCGCGACGCCTCGAGGAGCGTGCCGACTACCGAGAGTGGAAACAGGGCTGGCTCGCGGCCTACGGCTCCAACAAGCAAATGGAGGATAGCTGGCATCTGCCCGACGGCCGCACGCTCCATGTCGTCGCCGATGCCGATGGCGAAGGGGGCGTGACCTATCTCTACGAGAACGTTACCGAGCAGATCGCGCTCGAGAGCCGCTACAACGCGCTGATCCAGGTGCAGCGGGAGACGCTTGATACGTTGCGCGAAGGCGTTGCCGTGTTCGCACCCAACGGGCGGCTGCGGCTATACAACTCCGCTTTCGCCGCGATCTGGCAGCTGAGCCCACGGCTGCTCGACGCCGAGCCGCATGTGGAGGACGTCATTGCCTGGTGCCGCGCGCTCTACGACGCGCCGGAGGAATGGGAGCGCACCAAGGCCGCGGTGACGGCCATCGTCGCCGAGCGCCGGTCCTACGAGAGCCAGGTCGACCGTCCGGACGGCACGGTGCTCGCCTGCGCGGCGCTGCCGCTGCCCGACGGCGGGACACTGCTCACCTATTCGGACATCACCGACAGAGAACGCGCCGAGCGTGCGCTGATCGAGAAGAACGAGGCGCTCCAGGCGGCGGACCGCCTGAAGAGCGAGTTCGTGTCTCACGTCTCCTATGAACTCAGAACGCCGCTCAACAGCATGCTCGGCTTCGCCCAGATGCTCGGCGAAGCAGCGTTTGGACCCTTGAGCGCGAAGCAGCAGGAGTATGTGGACGACATTCTCTCCTCGGGAACGACGCTGCGAGCGATCGTCGACGACATCCTCGACCTGGCCACCATCGACGCCGGTACGCTCGAACTAAAGCTCGAGCCGGTTCATGTGCGCGATCTCATCGACGCGGCACGGCAGGGCGTGGCGGGGCGTCTGAGGCAGAACGACGTGAAGCTCGAGGTGGAGGTCGCGCCCGGGGTCGACGAGCTCGTGGCCGACGCTAGCCGCATCACGCAAATTCTCTATAATCTCCTCTCCAACGCCATCGGCTTCTCGCCCCCAGGCGAGAGCGTGACGCTGATCTGCGACCGGGAAGGGTCTATGGTCGCCTTCACCGTGGAGGACCGGGGCGTCGGTATCCCGGAGGACTTCCAGAAGACCGTGTTCGACCGTTTCGAGAGCCGCACTCAAGGATCACGCCACCGCGGCGCAGGCGTGGGTCTTTCCATCGTCAAGAGCCTCGCCGAGCTCCATGGCGGCACGGTCTCGCTCAGCTCGACGCCGGGACAAGGTACGCGGGTCAAGGTGCTCTTGCCGCTCAAGCAGGAGCCGGAGGCAGAGCTCGACGTGCCGCGCTACCGGTCCAACCGCGCCGGATGAGCGCTGTCTGGCGGCTCGACGGCGTCGATCTGACCCGGCTCGATGTGCTTGCGAGCCGGCTCGCGCTGATCCTGAGATCGGGCGACGTGATCGCCCTGAGCGGGCCGCTAGGCGCCGGCAAGACGACCTTGTCGCGGGCGATCGTCAATCATCTCGGCGGAGAAGGTGAGGTGCCGAGCCCGACCTTCGCGCTGATGCAGCGCTACGAGACACCGCGGCTCACGCTTTGCCATTGCGATTTCTACCGGGTCGAGCCGGAGGAACTCGACGAGCTGGGTCTCGACGATGCGCTCGCCGAAGGCGCGGTTCTGATCGAGTGGGCGGAACGCGCGGCCGCGTGGCTTCCGGCCGACAGGCTCGACATCGCAATCGAGGAGACCTCGGCAGCCGAGGAACGGCGCATCGTCTTCACCGCACATGGGACATGGGCGCCACGGCTCGACCGCTTGAAGGCGCTTTCGGACTTTCTCGACAAGACCGCCTATGCGGGCGCCGACGCGCGCTACCTGCAAGGCGACGCCTCGACGCGATCCTATGCCAGGCTCGTCCTGCCGGACGGAAGCGCCATCTTGATGAACGCGCCGCGCCAGCCCGACGGCCCGCCGATCCGCGACGGCAAGCCGTACAGCGCGCTCGTGCATCTCGCCGAGGATGTGACGCCGTTCGTGGCGGTCGCGGGGGCGCTTCGGGCGCGGGGATTGTCGGCGCCCGCAATCTACGCCTTCGACCTGGAACAAGGCTTCATCGCGCTCGAGGATTTCGGCGACCGCGTGTTCGGCGCCGAGGTCTCGCGGGGGGCGGATCAGGCGACGCTCTGGGGCGCGGCGGTGGACGTGCTTGTTGCGCTTGCCACCTCGCCGCCGTCCGAGGAGATCCCTCTCCCGGGTCACGATCCTTATCGGCTTCCGCGCTACGACGCCGAAGCCATGTTCATCGAAGCGTTACTCCTCGTCGACTGGCTGTGGCCGGCTCTCCACGGCAAGGAGACGCCGGAGCCCTCGCGCGCGGAGTTCGCCCGCCTGTGGCGGCCGCATCTGGAAAAGGCGGCCGAAGCCGATCCGGGATGGGTGTTGCGGGACTATCACTCGCCCAATCTGATGTGGTTGCCCGGGCGGGAGGGCATCAAGCGAGTAGGGATCCTCGACTTCCAGGACGCCCTGTCCGGGCCGCTCGCCTACGATCTCGTGTCGCTCCTCCAGGACGCGCGGCTCGACGTGCCCGAGGCGCTTGAACGCGACCTGCTCGACCGGTACTGTGCCGCCCGAAGCGCTCAGGGCGAATCCTTTTCCAGCGATGATTTCCGCACCCTCTACGCAACGCTCGGCGCGCAACGCAACTCGAAGATCCTCGGCATTTTTGCGCGATTGGCGAAACGTGACGGCAAGCGCGGCTATCTCGCCCATATCCCGCGGGTCGCGCGCTATCTGGAGCGCGACCTCGCCCATAACGCGCTCGAAGACCTGCGCGCCTTCTACGCGCGGGAATTTCCCGCCCTTGCCGGCTTGCCGCCTTTGGCGCTTTAGAGGGTTGCGTCCATGACCATCGCCCGCACGGCCATGGTGCTCGCCGCAGGCTATGGCGAGCGCATGCGGCCCCTGACCAACGGCATGCCGAAGCCGCTGGTGCCGCTCGCGGGGCGCGCGCTGATCGACCATGTGCTCGACCGGCTTGCCGCGGCCGGCGTCGAAACCGCCGTGGTCAATGTGCACTACATGCCCGAGCAGATCGAAGCGCATCTCATCAAGCGCGCCAACCAGCCGCCGCGCACGCTCGTCTCCGACGAGCGGCCGCGTCTCCTCGACACCGGCGGCGGCAGCAAGAAGGCGTTGCCGCTTCTCGGCGACGGACCGTTCTTCCTTCACAATTCGGATTCGGTCTGGACGGAAGGCGTCACCCCGGCGCTGCCGCATATGCTTCGGCAGTGGGACCCGGCGCGCATGGATTGCCTCCTCCTGCTCGCACCGCTCACGACCAGCATCGGCTATGCCGCGCGCGGCGACTTCGACATGGACCCGGACGGGCGGCTGACGCGGCGCGGCGAGCGGCAGGTGGTGCCGTTTGCGTTCGCCGGCGTATCGCTGTGCACCGCCGCCCTGTTCGACGGCGCTCCGGATGGGCCATTCTCGCTCAACGTGCTGTGGGACCGGGCGCTCGCGGAAGGCAGGCTGTTCGGGGTGCGCCTCGAAGGACGTTGGATGCATGTGGGCACGCCCGAAGCGTTAGCCGAGGCCGACGCCTCGTTCGAGCATGAAGGTGCCTGAGCCCCGCGCACAGCCGCGGCTCTACACCATCCCGCCCTCGGCACCGTTCCTCTCGACCCTTGCCAGGGCGCTCCTGTCCGGCGACCTGCCGGTGCCCGGCGGTGCCAAGCCGGACCCGCTCACCCTGCCCCACACTACGATCTACCTGCCGACGCGGCGCGCGAGCTG
>CAYUTT010000128.1:0-5974 GCA_964447575.1 uncultured Methyloceanibacter sp. | reverse complement strand
TCCAATTTGGCCGTGGGACGAATGCCGATGTCGTGCAGACCGGACGGGGCGATGTTGGTCTAGTTTTCCAAGGAGGATGGTAGAGCTTTTTCCAGCTATAAACGCAGGTCTATCCCGTTCTAACGACAAGATGGCGAGATGATTTGACGCGCGCTCAAACACAGACTTAAGGTCACCTTCCAAATCAGCCAGAACAATCGCCCAACGGCTGCGATCTATTCGATGAGATCAACGCCGTTGGGGCCAGGGGGAGGAAACTCATGCCGAGGGTCATGACCGTCTTAGGGTGCTGCAGCGTATTGTTTCTGTTCGGGTGCGGCGATGTGCAAGGGCCGAAAGACGATCCAGGCGAACCCGGACCGCAAGGAGAGGCAGGGCCACAAGGAGAGGCAGGGCCTCAGGGTGAGCCCGGACCGCAAGGAGAGGCCGGACCGCAAGGAGCCTGGACCGCAAGGTCCCGCCGGTCCCAAAGGCGACACAGGGGATCGAGGCCCGGACGGCGCACCCGGCAGCGTGAATATTCGCGTCGTCGAAGCCGAACGCGCCGGAGATGTCGCCAAGTGCGCCGGAGACGAGACCATGATCGGCGCCTGGTGCCTGGGAGGCCGCAGCGTCAATCCGTTGCGGGTCATCGCACCAAACGAGGCATGGTGCGGTTCAGCGTCGGAGGGCGACGTTCGAGCCGCCATCTCCTGCCTCAAGCAATGACGGCAACGTGTCGGGTGGGAAAGCCGTCGCCTGCCCTCACAGCAGAGGCACGGCGTAATTCACGATGGCGCGGAACTGGCTGAGCTCGTCGCTCGGGAAGCCTGCGCCGACACGTCCCAGTCGATATATTCAAACTCCACGCGGAGCCCCTCGAGGGGCCCGCGCTGGGGCTCGTAGACGAAGCGCAGGTCGAGCTCTTCCTGATCGGCAAAGCCGCCATTGGTCGCGAGGTCGCGCTCGCCATGGCCCTTGCCCCAGGCGACGCTGACCTTCACCCCTTCGAGCCCGAGCCGCTCCAAATCGTAGGAGGCTTGGAGGAGATAGGCCCGCACGCTTGCCTGTTCGAAACTCGTGACGACCATCGCCGTATAGGACGTGCTGTAGCCGAACGGCTTCTGGATGCTCGCCTCGTCGCCGGTCTCGGACACCGCGCCGGTGAAGACGAAGCCTCGATAGCTTGCAATGATCCGCGCCGAGGCTTGATAGGTGTTGTAGGGAGCGCCCGCGATGAGCCCGGCGCCCACGGTTCTTTGATCGAGCGTATTGACCCCGACGCGGAAGCTCAGATCGTCCTCGCCGCCGTTGCCGAACGGCAAGAGATAGTCGATCTCGCCATAGGCCGTATTGAGCGCATCATCGATCCAATAGTTGGAGAAACCGGCATTCCAGCCGTTCGCGCTATAGCTCGCACCGGTGATCAGCACGCCCGCATCGCGCCCGACAACGCCGAGCCCCTCGCTGAACGAGATGAGCCGCTCTGGTCCCACGGCTTGTAGCGCGTGAGATAGGAGGCCATGTAGTCGAGCTTCGGGTTCTTGCTCTCGGGCAGCAGCACCACACCCTCGAAGGTCAAGGGGATCATCCTGATATCGTAAGGATTGATATAGGGCGTTCGCACGAGCTGCCGGCCCGCGACGATCTCCTGGCCTGCCACGTTGATGCGCCCGTGGATCTGACCAAGCGTCGTGATCTGATCGCCCTCTGGCGAGAGATTCTCCGTGTCGCCGGCAAAGGCGTTCGCATAGAGCGGCTGGGTCGTGTACAGCACGCTGCGGAGCTGGAAGACATCGGCGAGATAGCCCGACTCATAGGTGAGCCAGCCGCCGGTGGTGAAAGCCTCGGGCTCGTTGACACCAAACTGGTCCTCGCCGAACCAATAGGTCCGGCTATTCACGCCAAGCTCGGTATCGCGAAAGAAGGCAGGCGCATTTTGCCAGCGTTCCCGGCGCTTCGCTTTGAGCCGCTCCTCGCGTGTGTCGACATGATATGTCGGACCCCTCAGGCCCTTCCGCGGCGAGATGGGGGTCTCGAAGCCTTCCCCAATCGGGCTATACGCCTCCTTCGCGCTCGACGGAATGGGATAGTCCGTCGCCTCTTGCGCGCGCGCTGCCGACCAGTGTCCCGCGGCGCAGACGAAAGAGGCGGAAAGGAGGGCGGCCCAAAAGGCCTTGCCCGTCTGCCACGCCATAGCGTTCGCCTCCCGGCCGCATCCGAGGCCAGTCCTGGACCAGAGCGTTCCAGGCTAGCTGATTCTCAAGGGCTTGCGTATCCGCGCGGAGCCTCAAGCGGCATTCTAGCCTCTCCCGCCAAGCCGTTCACTTTGCTAGTCTCCGCCGCGAAAATCCTGACAGCTCGATTGGGTCCCGTTCATGCTCAAACATACGCGCCGCCGCGCGCTTGCGCTCCTCGTCGCCGCCGGCATCGGCGTACACCATCTTTCCTTGCGCGCTCTCGCGCAGGACGAGACTGACGATTTGGACGACGCGGACGAAGCGGACGACACGGGCGAGCCCGAAGAGCCCGAGTGCTACGACTCCAAGAAGTTTGGGGACTGGATCGCCGAGGCGAGCGACAGCAATGCCGGCGCGCGGCTGCGAGAGGCGCCAGTGCTCAATCCGGACGCTTGCGACCTCGAGGTCGAGTTTCAGATCAACACGAAGTTCGAGAGTAAGATCTTCGTCACCGGCAGCGAAGACGGCACACAACTGCCAGAGGAGTTCCTGGTCAAACCGGAGAACCGCCTCCTCGCCAAGACGGCCGAGGGCACCGTGGTCGTGGATGAGCCGCTTTGCGGGAACTGCACCGACATCTACGACGACGCGGTGAGCATCGTGCTCCCGCTCGCCACCGCGCCGCTCTTCCGCGAGCAGGACGAGGTCGAGCTCGCGATCAGGCTCGCGGGCAAGGACGAGGATTGCCGCTTCAAAATCGACTGCGCCACCATGCGCGAAGCCCTCGACTGGGCGACTGAGCGGCGCGACGCGCTTGCCGAGGAGAAGACGCAAGACGAATGCGTCTCCCCCGAGGGTTGCTTCATCACCACCGCCTGTTGCGAGGTGCTGGGCCTCGACGACGATTGCTTCGAGCTTCGGACGCTCCGCCGCTACCGCGATGGCGTGCTTGCCAAGGAGCCCGGCGGCGCAGCCGCGATCGCGCGCTATTACGCGCTTGCGCCGCATACTCTCGCCCAATTGCGCCAGAACGCGCACAGCCCTGAGCGCACCTTGCTCTCGATTTACGCGCGCTACGTCCTGCCGGCTGCACTCGCCGCCAGGCTTGGGCTCAACCGCCTCGCCTATCGTCTTTATACGCGAATGCTGAACGAGCTTGCGGACGCCGATGTGACGTCGGGCGCGAGACCGAAGGCCCCGCGCCCGCTAACCTGAGCCCCGGAGATTAGCTGACGGCCTGGCCGCTCTCGAAGCTGAGCGGATCGCCGATGGGCTCGAACGCCCACACCATGGCATCGCCCGTGGCGTTGCAAAGGTAGAGGTCGCCCGCTGTGCCCCCGATGAAGATCAAATAGCCGGGATCGATGCCGAGCCCATCGGGGCGGCTCGACAGTACGGTGCCACCGTCGGTCAGATAGGCGGCGCAGACCTTCTCCGCGACGTCCTGCGGCTGGCCGTCGAAGCTGCCATTGGACGCGGGTTGGAGGCCGATCAATTCGGGCCCGATACCCTCCAGCAGATCGGTCGTGACGAGCGAGTAGGAGTAGACCAAGCCTTCCGCGTCCGCGTCGCACATCCACAGCTGGTCCTTGGCATCGTTGAGCCAGACCAGGCTGAAGCCAATGCCGCTACCATCGTCGACGGCGCCGAGGGTCTCGACCGGCTGGAACGGATTGACCGCGGAGCAAGCCTCGATCGCCGTGGCGTGCTCGGGATCGCCGGCCGTGGCACTGGCGGGGGAAAGCGCGAACGCGGCAAGCGATAGTGCGCTCGCGGCAACCGTGCCGAGCAAGACAGTTCTCGTTCTCATGTCATGTCTCCAAGAAATACACGCAGGGCGGGATTGCCCTTGCCTTGAGGGACAGATGGCGCGCCGGGCGGCGGCGCATTGTGAGGCCCGTCACACTGCCGGTGGGGCTTGGAAAGGCCCGAACCTCGCCCCATAGGCCCACGCCACACCCTTCCATGCGTTCCGTCGGGAGTGGGAACCGGAGACCGGGTTCGCGCATTCCACCCGCCGGAGCGACGACGGGGACAGGGGCGCGTGCCGAGCGGCGGGGTACCCGCGCGGCCAAGCGAGGGAGCTATTCCGATGATGGGTTCCATGACGCCGTTGGCGAAGGCTTCGGCCTGCCACCCGGTTCACCGCGCCACCGCCCTGCTACGCGAGGCGCTGTACAGCTCGGCCTCCACCGCGCCAGACCCGGCCGAGATCTGGAGCGATCCGATATTCCGCCTCGACCCCACCCCTGTCGATCTGGGCGCGGGGCCTGTCAGCCTCACCTATCCGGCTTCCTTGGCGGCGCCGCTCGGCCTCCCCTCTGCGGACGAGGACCGCGCGGACTGTCAGTCCCCTGTCATGCATCGGCCGGATGGTGGCGCCGCGGATGCGTCCCTTGAGGAGGCATCCCAGGGAGACGAGATGCTGGATCAGGCGGCACAACTGCAGCTTGAAGGCCTGGCGCAGGCCTTCTACCGGCGGCAACGCCAGGCAAGCCTGCTCGTCGCCTGCTCTGTCGCCACGGCCTTCGTTCTGACCCTGGGCGGTCTCGTCCTCTTGTTCAGCATCGGCGCCCCGGCTCCCTCGGACAAAAAGGCCGCCGCTCCGAAGGACGGCACCTCTCTGACACGCGCTGCACGCAGCGCCGAACTCGCACCGTCCTCTCTCCCGCCGATGCAGGTCGTTGCGAACCATGTCGCGAAAGCGGCGCCGCTGCCAGCCCTGGCGAAGACGGATGGGACATCGTCCCGGGGCGCCGTACCGGGCACGCAGTCGCTTTACACGCAGCCGGAGCGCCCGCTTGCGCTGGGCCCCCTCCTCCCCTTGGGCTCGGCCCGCTACGTTCTCCTGCGGGGCCTGCCTGAGCACGCCGAGCTTTCCGCCGGACGCCGCACGGGAGGCGGGAGTTGGATGGTCAAGGGCGAGGACGTCGATGGCCTGACGCTCACACTCGGCCACGACGCGAGCGGAGATTATCCTCTGGAGGCCTATCTGCTCGGCGCGGAGGATGGACCGCAGGCGCGCCGGCGCTTGGTTTTGCATGTCGACGCGGGTCCGAAAATCTATGGCGCAGGCTTCGGCTTGGATTGGCCCACGGCTCTCTTCGCGGCGGCGCCCCAAGCAGCGGAGTCTGCAGCCGCGCCGGTCGCGGTACCGGCAGGCCCGCAGGAGACCGACGCCCTGCATGGGAAGGCGCACCAGCTGCTCGCGGGCGGCGATGTCGCAGCGGCCAGGCTGCTTCTTATGGATCTGGCCAAGGGCGGTTTGGTCGCGGCTGCCTACGAGCTTGCGCTGACCTACGACCCCGAGGTTCTGGCAAAGGCCGGCTTGGCCGGCATCGGTGGAGACATGAAACTCGCCGAGACCTGGTATGCCAACGCCGCACGGGCCGGCCATGCGGACGCCGCGGCCCGTTTGGAGATTATCGCTAGATCACGTGCCGGCGCCTGAGCTCGGTCAACACCATCTCGGCCAGCACCTCCGGCGTTGAATGGCTTGTCTTCAGGGCAAGCTCGGCGTTTTCCGGCTCCTCGTAACTTGAATCGATGCCCGTGAAATTGCTGATCAGACCCGCCCGGGCCTTGCGATATAGGCCCTTCGGGTCGCGCTCCTCGCAAACTTCGAGCGGTGTATCGACAAAGACTTCGATGAACTCGCCGTCGCCCACGAGATCGCGGGCCATGCGCCGCTCGGAACGGAACGGCGAGATGAACGAGACCATGACGATGAGGCCGGCCTCCACGAACAGCCTCGCCGCCTCCGCCACGCGCCGGATATTCTCCACGCGGTCCGCGTCGGTGAAGCCGAGATCCTT
>CAYUTT010000127.1:0-5990 GCA_964447575.1 uncultured Methyloceanibacter sp. | reverse complement strand
GGCTGCGGATCGGCCGCGGGCGGCGGTGGCGGTGGCGGCGCCTCGGCGCGCAAGCTCTTCAGGATCGTGAGCGTGGGGTAGCCGTCGACCGCCATGCCCTTGGCCCGCTGATAGCGCCGGACGCCCTCCAGCGTGCCGCTGCCGACGATGCCATCGACCTCGCCCTCCAGATGCCCCTGCGCGATCAGAAGCTCTTGCAGCTCCATGCGCTGCTCCATAGACAGTTGCCGCTCGCCCGTTGGCCAGGGCACCACGAACGGCCCATAGCCGGCGAGCCGGTCCGCCAAATGGCCGACCGCGAGTGCATAGGACTTCGCGTTGTTGTAGCGCAGCAGCGAGCGGAAATTGTTGAGCACGACGAAGGCCGGGCCGTTCGTCCCCTCGGGCGCGAACAGCTGCGCCTGGTCGTTCGGCCGCGGGAAAGGCTGGCCGTTGATGCGGGTGACCCCGGCCTTCTGCCACTGGGCCAGGGACCTCGAGCTGTCGCCGACGCGCGAGGGATTGAAGCCCTGGGGCAGCTTGACCTCATAGCCCCAGGTCTGGCCCGGGACCCATTTGGAGACCTTGAGATAGGCCGCCGTGGAGCCGAGCGCATCGGGGATGGTGTCCCAGATGTCGCGGCGCCCATCGCCGTCGAAATCCACGGCATAGGCCGTGTAGGTCGTGGGGATGAACTGGGTGTGACCCATGGCGCCCGCCCAGGAGCCGTTCATCCTGTCGAACGAGGTGTCGCCCCGCTGTAGGATTTTGAGGGCCGACACGATCTGACCGCGCGCGAACGTTGCCTTGGTCCCGGAGCAGGCCAGCGTCATCAGCGACTGGATGACGTTCTTGTCGCCCTGGTTGTCGCCATAGTTGGATTCGACGCCCCAGATGGCCACGACGATATGCCGGTCGACGCCGTATTTGGCTTCGATCTGGTCGAGCAGCGCCTTGTGCTCGACAAGCTTTTCCTTGCCCTTTTCCAGCCGCCTGGGCGAAACAGCGCGGTCGATATACTCGCCGACCGGCGCCTTGTATTCGGGCTGGTAGTTGGCCCGCTCGATGACCTCCGGGTCGTGCTTGATATTGGCTGTCGCCCTCTGGAAGGTGTCCGAGCTCACCCCGGCGCTCTTGGCGGCGGGCCAGAAGCTCTTCACGCAGGTCTGGAACCTGTCGGCCTGGGCGGGGGAAGAGTGCGCGCAGACGGACAGGAGAGCCAATCCGGCGCCGGAGATCAAAGCCTTGGGCGTGTTTGCGATTCGCATGGGCGGAAATCTAGCAACCGGGCCTGGCAAAACCTAGGCAGGCAATCCTTAATTTTGGGCGCTGGCCGCCTTCAGCACATGGTCGACCAGGGCGCTCGAGGGGTAGCAGGAGAGCGGCAATTTGAGCCTCTTCTCCTCCTTGCCGATGGTCTGGCGGGTCTTGAAGCCCACGAGCCCGTCGACCTTGCCGACGTCGTGGCCCTGCGCCACCAGAATCTCCTGGAAACGCTGGATACGGTCCCGGGGGAAGCGCTCCACGGGCTCCCATGTGCCGGCGAAATCGGCTGGCGCGTTATAGGCAATCATGTCGGCCACCTTGCCAACGAAGATCGCGTAGACGTCGGAGTTGTTATAGAGCTTCAGCACCGAGAAGTTGGTGGTCGCCAGGAAGGCCGGCCCCTTCATCCCGGCTGGAAGGACGAGGAAGGTCCAGTCGCCCAGCCGCTCCTCCGGAAAGGGGCGCCCGCGCACCCGCCGCACGCCGAGATCCATCCACTCACGGATGGGCAGCGCCATATCGGGTCCTTGCAGCGTGCAGTCGAAACCCTTGGGCAGATCGACCTCATAGGCCCAAGGCTGATTGCCGTCCCAGCCTTGGCTGTGCAGCGCGTTGCCGGCGGAGGCGAGCGCATCCGGCACCGAG
The DNA here is from genome assembly GCA_964447575.1 of uncultured Methyloceanibacter sp. Taxonomy (GTDB): domain Bacteria; phylum Pseudomonadota; class Alphaproteobacteria; order Rhizobiales; family Methyloligellaceae; genus Methyloceanibacter. The sequence goes on along the minus strand of CAYUTT010000127.1, from coordinate 4,100 downwards.
TTCCAGATATCGCTGTGGCCGTCGCCGTCGAAGTCGACCCCGTAGGACTCGTAGTCCCCGGGCAGGAACTGGGTATGGCCCATGGCGCCGGCCCACGAGCTTTTCATCTCGGCGCGCGAGGCATGGCCGAGTTCGATAATCTTCAGCGCTTGAATCAGGTGCGGGCGGAACTCCTCCGTCCTGCGCCCCATGAAGGCTTGCGTGGCGATGGCGGTGACGGCGTCGTAAGGCAGCGCCGCCTGGCCGTAGCCCGTCTCGCGGCCCCAGATCGAGAGCACGATGCTCGCCGGCACGTTGTAGCGCTGCTGGATCGCAGCGAGCGTCGGCTCGAGCTGCTTGGCCTTGGCGCGCCCCGTTGCCGCGAGCGAGGTGAGCGCACCCTTGCTGAAATAGCGCTCCGGCACGTCGAACTCGGCTTGGTGGCGCGGCTTGGGCTTCAGCGCCGCGGGCAAGGCCGGCCCACCGGCATGGGCCGGGTCGGGCGGCACGAGCTGCGGCAGCGTCCAGTCGAGCTTGATCCCCTTGAGCTGAGCGTCGAAGGTCTTGCGGGAGACGCCCGCGGCTTCCGCTTCGGGCCACAGGGCCTCCAGCCATTGGGCGAACCTCGCCTCGACGGCCTTCTTGTAGGCGGCGACGTCGGCGGCCGCATGGGCGCCCGGAGAGAGCAGCAAATGCACGGCAAGCCCAAGCGCCAGACCCGCCTGCCGCAGTCCCGATCCGCCCATCCGCTTTTCCCTCGAATCCACGCCGATTCGGCCAGTGCAGGCCGATTGTGACGGGCGGATTTGGCGCTGAGAAGGCGAAACGGAGCGAAGATCAGGAGGCGGCGCGGACGTCCTTGAGGTGTTTCTCCCAGGCGAGCGCGTCCGCGACGATGGTGTCGAGATCGTTGCGGCGGGGCTCCCAGCCCAGGACCTCGCGGGCGCGGTCGGCCCGCGCCACCAGTGCCGCCGGGTCGCCGGGCCGGCGCTCCGTGGTACGGACCGGGAAGTCCGTGCGCGAGATGAGCTTGACCGCCTCCACCACGTCGAGCACCGAGAAGCCCCTGCCGTAGCCGCAGTTTAGCACGATGCTCTCGCCGCCGGCGCGGAGATAGCGCAGCGCGTCGAGATGCGCGCGCACGAGATCGCTGACATGGATGTAGTCGCGGATGCAGGTGCCGTCCGGCGTCTCGTAGTCGGTGCCGAACACGTCGAGATGAGAGCGCAAGCCAAGCGCCGCTTCCGAGGCTACCTTGATGAGATGCGTGGCGCGCGGCGTGGACTGACCGCTGCGGCCTTTGGGATCGGCGCCGGCGACGTTGAAATAGCGCAGCGCCACGAAGCGCAAGGGATGCGCTCTTGCCGTGTCGCGCAGCATGGTCTCGGTCATCAGTTTCGAACTGCCATAGGGCGAGATCGGCTCGAGCGTCGCGTCCTCGGTCACCGGGTTGATCTTCGGGATGCCGTAGACCGCCGCGGTCGACGAGAAGATGAAATAGGGAATCTTCGCCTCGACGGCACAGGCGATCAGCGCGCGCGACTTGCAGGTGTTGTTGAGATAATAGCCGAGCGGATCGGCCACCGATTCCGGCACCACGATGGAGCCGGCGAAATGCATGATGGCGTCGATCCTGTCTTCCGCGAGGATCGCCCGGACCAGGTCCTGGTCGCCGACGTCGCCGTCCACGAACTTGGCGCCAGCCGGCACCGCCCAGCGGAACCCGGTCGACAGATTGTCGAGAACGACCACATCCTCGCCCGCGTCGAGCAACTCAAGCGCCATGTGGCTGCCGATGAAGCCCGCCCCGCCCGTGACTAGAACCGCCATGACCCGTCCGCCGATCCGATTTGCAATTCCCCGCGTGTTATCGCAAAGAGGTTGAGGGACTTCTAAGTCCCGGGTGGAACCTCCTTGTCTACCGTTCATTAAGCATGAAAGAGGGTCTGCATGCCTGCTCGCGTCCGCAAGGCCGTGTTCCCCGTTGCGGGGCTCGGCACCCGTTTTCTGCCCGCCACCAAGGCCATGCCGAAAGAGATGCTGACGGTGGTCGACCGCCCGCTGATCCAGCACGTGGTCGACGAGGCGCGCGAGGCCGGGATCGAGCACCTTATTTTCGTCACCGGCCGCAACAAGGGCGTGATCGAGGACCATTTCGACAAGCAGCCGGAGCTCGAAGAGACCCTGGCGGCGCGCGGCAAGACGGCGGAGCTCGAGCTGCTCGCCGAGGACTTGCCCGAGGCCGGGACGGCGAGCTTCGTGCGGCAACAAGAGCCCTTGGGTCTCGGCCACGCGGTGTGGTGCGCCCGCGACATCGTCGGCAACGAGCCCTTCGCGCTGCTCCTGCCAGACGTGCTGGTGCAAACGCCGGGCAAGAGCTGCCTCGCGCAGATGCTCGACGTTTACAATGAGCGCGGGGGCAACATCGTCGCCGTGGAGCCCGTGCCCGACGACCAGGTCAAGAATTACGGCGTCGTCGCGGTGGGCGAGCCCGACGGCAATGTGTTCCCCATCACCGGTATGGTGGAGAAGCCGGCGCCCGGCACCGCCCCCTCCAATCTCACGATTCTCGGCCGCTATATCCTGCAGCCGGAGATCTTCGATTTCCTCTCCGCCCAAGAGAAGGGCGCCGGCGGCGAGATACAGGTAACGGATTCCATGCTGGCGCTTCTGAAGAAGCAGCCCTTCTACGCGCTGGAATATGAAGGCCGTGCCTTCGATTGCGGCTCCAAGCCCGGCTTCCTCGCCGCCAATATCGCCTTCGCGCTCGAGCGCCCCGATCTGCGCGATGCCGTGATCGCCGAGATCAAGAAGCTGGTGTGACGGCGGCGGCTAATTCCGGATCCGCATGCCGATCCGCACTTCATTCATTTTGAAGTCGCTCGCTGGATCGCTGGAGATGAAATCCGTGTGCTCGTAGCGGGCATACACCGACATGTTCGGGTTGAAATAGTACTCGGCGGAGGCGCCCTCCTTCACGCGCTGATCGACCTGCGTGGTGCCGGCATAGTCGGCGATTTCGTACGACACGAAGCCGCGGACCACGAGGTAGCGCCAGAACGCGTGCTGGAGCGACAGCTCGTAGAAGCGGTCGATGGCCCCGAGCCAATCCACCAAGGACGTGGTGTTGACCTGGGTCCGCGCCAGGAACTCCATCATGGTCATCGGCGTCGGCATCCAGATGATGTCCGCGTTGAACAGGAAGCCCTCGATCGGCGCGATGCTCTCGTCGAGCGACGTTTGCTCGCCCCAACCCAGGCTGAACTCGCCGAACAGCGTGCCGTTGAGCGAGAAGTTCACGCCGGACACCACCTCGTAGCCGGTTGAATCGCGCGTGACACCCTCGACGCTGATCGGCTGCTTATAGACTTCCTGCGAAATCTCGCCCGAGACGAACACCGCCAGATCGGAGTTGAACTCGTAGCTCCCGCGCAAGCGAAGCTCGTCCTCGCGATAATCGCGAACGTCCTGCTGGGGAATGATGGTGGGTATGGTCGGATCGAAGATGCCGATCGCGCCTAGGTCCTCGTAGTCGTATTTGGCGACCGTGCCCCCCCACGCTGAGCGTGAGCCGGTTGAAGGTATGGTTCAGGGAGGCGGTGATGTGCTCCTCCTGCACGTTGGTCTGAACCCCGGAGATATCCGTGAGGCTGATGGCGCTCCGGCCTTCCTGTGTTTGCGACTTACCGAGCTCGAGCTCCGCATTCGTGCGCCGCGTGGCATCGAGCCGCCCCTGAGCAGCGCCTGATAGGTCTTGTCGTCCTCGACCGGAAAGTTCTTGTACCAGCTCCGGTCGGCGCTGAACCGCGCGCTGAAGAAATGCCGGCTCCAGTTCGAGAGGAGGTTGACGTTCGGCGCGAACTCGAAGGCGTGGTCCGAATGTGTGTTGGTGCGCGTGGCAAGCACGTTGTCGGTCAAAATCGTGCCGACCTCCGCCTCGGTGAAGAGCAGGAAGCTGCCGACCCGCGTGCCGACCGGAACGTAGGGATCGAGCGTATGGCCTTCCGGCGGCAGGGGCACGTTGCTCAGATCGTCGTCGTCGATCCTCGGCGCGCGGAGCAGCGGCAACCCGGCCGCGGTCGTGATGCCGGGCCCGGGTGCGCGGGCAACGGGGGCCGCCT
>CAYUTT010000126.1:0-6022 GCA_964447575.1 uncultured Methyloceanibacter sp. | reverse complement strand
AGGGTTGGGGGCTGGAGACCCTCGACAATCGAGCGGACAAGGTCTGGCGCCAGGAAGGCGAGATCGACCAGATGAGCGACGCGGCGTTGGGTGATGCCCTCGCGGTCGGCGATTGCCTGCATGGTCGCCCCGGCCTTGATCTGCTCGAACCAGATCCAGCCCAGGGCTACAGTTTTGACAAGCGTGCGGTCCAAAACGGCTGGCGTATTGGCGAGCACGATCTTAGCTTCGACCCCGCGTCGGCGCAGCGCAAACGCCCCGACCAGCGACAGCGCATCACGGCTTATCTGCGCCAGCGGCACGCCCAGCCGCTCGGCGATGGCTCTTGGACATAAGGTGACCGACAGGCGCCCGGGCTCGATGCGAGCGTGGTCCACGATCGCTCTTAGCGTCGGGCCCCGGTCCGGGCCGCTCAGCGCGGAGCAGAGCAATCTGGCGGCAGAGGAGAGCTTGGTCAGCATCTCGGGGGTGGCGCCCTCGATCAGACGATGTGCTGCCGACGGATTTTCGAGCGCGTCGATGATCACTCTGGCAACGGCGCTCTCCAGTGCTGCGGCCGGCAAGCGCCATCCGCGGCCATCAGACTTCCCGCTCCCAGCGACGAGCCGCTGCGAGACATAGTAGCAGTAGCGCTTGCCGCGCCTCACTGCATGGGAGGGTGTCAGGCGCTGTCCAGCTTCGTCGGTGAGCTTGCCGACAAGGGGCGAATGGCTTGCCCCGGAAGTTTGAGCCTTCACCCGACCCGCGTTGGCCTTGAGCCGCAGATTGACGGCTTCGAAGGTCGCTCGGTCGATGATCGCTGGGTGCTGGCCGGGATAGGTGCGCCGTTTATGTCGGATCTCACCGACATACACCGGGTTGGAGAGGAGATGATAGATCCGCCCGCGCGTGAAGGCGACGCCGCCGAAGGTTTTGCCACTGTCGAACCGGCGACATTTGCTGACCAGGCCCTGCCGGTCCGCTTCTTCTTTCACGCGCCGTGCGCACCCGAGATCCAGATAGAGCTGGAAGATCGTCCGGACCGTCTGGGCCTCGGCCTCGTTGACGACCAGTGTGCGGTCCTTCGCATCATAGCCGAGCGGCACCAGACCGCCCATCCAGAGGCCCTTCTTCTTGGAGGCCGCGATCTTGTCGCGGATGCGCTCGGCCGTGACCTCGCGCTCGAACTGAGCGAAGGAGAGCAAGACATTCAGCGTCAGCCGGCCCATGCTGGTGGCGGTGTTGAACTGCTGGGTCACCGAGACGAACGAGGCGCCCGCCGTATCGAAACACTCCACCAGCTTGGCAAAATCGGCGAGCGAACGTGTCAGGCGATCGACCTTGTAGACAACAACGAGGTCGACCTTGCCGGCTTCAATATCGGATAGCAGACGCTGCAAGGCAGGCCGCTCCAGCGTGCCGCCGGAGACGCCACCGTCATCATAGAGGTCGGGCAACAATCTCCAGCCTTCGCCCTTTTGGCTGGCCACATAGGCGGCGCAGGCTTCCCGCTGGGCATCGAGGGAGTTGAAGGCCTGCTCTAGCCCCTCTTCGGAGGACTTGCGGGTATAGATCGCGCAGCGGACCGGCGTCTTGCTCATGGCCGAACCACGAGCCCGAAGAAGCGTGGACCCGACCACTTGGTGCCGGTGATCGCCCGGGCGATCGCCGATAGCGAGCGGCGCCGTGCCCCGCGCCAGAGATAGCCATCCTCCAGCACCTCGACCTCGTGCCGGGTGCCATGCCACTCACGGACCAGCCGGGTCCCGCGGCTGGGCAGGCTGCTCAATGACGACCTGCCATCTGCCTTGCCCGCAGCCCTCAAGGCACGCCTTGTGCGTGCGGGCAGTCCCCCGAAGGCCTTGACCTGGAGGTCGTAGGCGATGGCCTTTTCCATCAGGGTGCGCGATAGTCGTGGCGGCGCATCCCGCCCGAAAGCCATGCGCCAGCGTTCCAGGAGCGCCGTCCGATCCAGCTCGGCGAGCGCCGCAAGCTCCCGCGCGAGATCGTCGGTCATGCTGGCGTCGGCTCTGTCGGTTCGCCGGCGATGCGATAGCGGGAGCCGCCGTTGTTTTGGCGTGGCAGCTTTTCGATCGTATAGCCTGCCCTTCGGAGCCGCGTGAGCGCGGCGCGCGTGGTATGCGGTTGCCAGCCAAGCTCTCGGCTCAGTGTGGCGATCTCGCGGCCGGCACTGGCTTTCAGCAGCCGGACCAGGCGATCCCTCTTGGTGGTGCGCCGCGGGGCACGAACGCCGGCTCGGGCGCTCTTTCCGGCCGATCTGGGCTTACTTGGATTGGGTTTCGTCGCCATAGCTCACCTCCGTGTCTGGCCGCGAAATGATCCGCGGGCCTTGCACCGAGGCGAGCCCGGACGCGGCCGGGCCGGGCGGTAGGATGGGGGAAGGCTCCCCCCGCCGCACGCCCATAGCAATGCTCCGTTTGGCGCCGAAGTCCAGTCGCTATTGGCGCGTTGGCCCCTAACTTTGGGAACGCCGGGCTTCGCGCATCAGGCGCCGGCGCTCTTCTCGCACCATGGCCTCAACCCGCTTGTTCAGCTCCTCCATCTTGGGGTCGGGCTTTCTCCGGGCCTGCTCGATTTTGTCGGGGTCGGCCCCCATCAATCGGTCGAACTTCCGTGGGGCCTCTCGGGTCTTCGTGTCCTTTTCTTTTGCCTTTTCTGCCTTGTCTCGGGCCGCGGACCCCAAGGTCAAGCTCAGCTCGATGACCCGCCGCAGGGCTTGGCTGTCGCCTTTGAGCGCCCGGCGGCACACGGTGCGGAACACGGCCTGCACCGTCGGCAATGTGATCGATTTGCCCTTTGCCTGGCCGGTTACCGTGCCACCAAGGATCTCGACAGCGTCCTCCATGAAGTCCGGTACCTTCTTTGGTCGCCCCCCGGGATTGCCGGACTGACCTTTTTGAAAGCGGCTGTGAACCGGTGGCCTCCTGTAGCCGACGGGGCTGTAATCACTCGTCATCTTCGGGTTCCACTGGATCTGGCCCCGCGTCGCCCTTTTCCGGATCCTCCACCGCTTCGGCCTTTTTACGAGCTGATTCCTTCATCAGGAGATCGAAGCGGGCCGCAGCCCGGAAGGAGGTTAATCGCCTATCGATGTTGTCGTATTTTGACGGGCTCTCCGGGATTGCCTCCATGACCTTCCGGAGCAACTTTTCCGCCCAGACTTCGCCGAGCAGAGCGTGGTCGCGCAGGCGTAGCAAGAGCGCCTGCTGCACCGTGACCTTCTCCGACTGACCATCGATGGTCACGGTGACATTCTCGTGGAGGACCTTGGTCAACTCGCTGTAGAGATCCGGTTTCTTCCGCGGCCGGCCCCTGGGGTTGCCGGAACGGCCCTTCTTGAAGCGCGTCTGCTTCGGTGGCTTGCCAAAGCCTACCTCGTAGGGATCGCCCGAGCGTCGCTCTTTCTTTTCCATCACACGGCTACCGCTGGCCGCGCAGGGGCCCGAAGTTGTCGCGCGCAGGCGCCCGACCTGTCCTGAGCATCGAGCCCACGGCCAAGTACAAAGACTGCCTTAGCTGGCGCGGTCGGTGCCGCGGAGCGCAGCAAGAAGCCTGGTCCTCCTGGCGGAGTGCTTCCTGTCATGCCACTCATCACATTGCCTCCGCAGGCGCCGTTTCGGCTCGAAGATCGGCAACTTCAGCCCAAGGGAGGCTCGATTCCGCGAGGATCGCGGGCTTGCCGGTATAGGCCTCGAACCGGCGGCAGATGACATCGCAATAGGCCGGGTCCAGCTCCAGCAGTCTGGCCTTGCGACCCGTCTTTTCGGCCGCGATCAGGGTCGTGCCGGATCCACCAAACACATCGAGCACGATATGGCCACGCCGAGATACGTCCTTGATGGCGTCTGCGACCAGGGCCACGGGCTTAACCGTCGGGTGCATGGCAAGCTCGTCGTCGCGACCGCTTCGGAAGGTATTGATGCCGGGATACTCCCAGACGTTGGTCCGGTACCGCCCGGTCTCGCCGAGCCCGAAGGTGTTGATGTGGGCCGACGTGCCTTTCTTGAACACGAAGATGAGCTCGTGGCGCGATCGATAGAAGGTCCCCATGCCACCGTTGGTCTTGGTCCAGACGACCAGGTTCTTGAGCTCGTCATAGATCCTGCCGCCGGCGGCCATCAGCTCGCTCATATGCCGCCAGTCCATGCAGACGAAGTGGATGGAGCCATCGCAGCTGGCGCCGGCCATGTTGCCAAGCACCTCGGCCAGGAACCGGGTGAACTGATCCTGGCTCATCTCACCGGAGGCCATGGCGAACTCGCGGTGCTTGATCTTGCCCCCGCCGCCCACATGCCCGTCGATCTTCACGTTGTAGGGCGGATCGGTGAACACCATCCGGGCGGTCTCTTGGGCCATCAGGCGTTGAACCACCCCTGCATCCCGGGCATCGCCGCACAGAAGACGGTGTTCGCCCATCAGCCAGAGATCGCCCGGTCGCGTGATCGAAGGGCCCGAGGCGACCGGCGGAATCTCGTCGGCGGGATCGGGCTTGCTTGCTTCGACCCTGTCATCGAGCAGAAGATCGAGCTCGGCGGTGTCGAACCCGGTGATCTCCACATCGAAGTCCAGGTCCAGGGCAGCCAGGCCCTGCAGCTCAATCTTGAGGATCTCCCGGTCCCAGCCAGCCAGCTCGGCCAGCCGATTGTCGGCAATCACGTAGGCCCGGCGCTCGGCGTCGGACAGATGGTCCAGCCGAATCGTGGGGACGCTCGTGAGACCGAGGCGCTTGGCAGCTTGGACGCGGCCGTGGCCGGCAACAATGACGTTGCCGGCGTCGACCAGGACCGGATTGTTGAAGCCGAAGTTGCGGATCGAGGCGGTGATCTGCGTGATCTGTTTATCGGAGTGCGTGCGCGCGTTTCCCGCGTAGGGTTTCAGCGCCTCTACATCCTGATAGCGAACCTTGAGATGGAGGTCGGCCAGCTCCTTGGATTTTGCCGTCTTCGCAGACTTCTTCATCAACAATATCCGTTCGCAGCCCGAGGGGTCCTGCGAGCCATCCGGAGGCTCGCGGGAGCCTCCCGCTTACAGGACATTTCTGGCGATATTGTTGACGGTGGGCAGGAGAGCCGGAACGTTCGCGGGGCTGGCAGCTTCGAAGAGATCGCCGCCGGGCGGAAGCCGCGGCGGCTGAAGGGGGTCGGCTCGAGCGCTCAGCGCTCCGGGATCGTGCTCGAGCTGATCGCTATCATGGGCTATTTCCTTCAACTGCCGAGGCGCTCGACGTAGGGAGCGTCACCCGGTAACGTGCCGTCCTCGAGGAATCGGGCGGTGCTACCCTTGGGCACGCGGCCCAGCAGCTCGTGGACCTTGACCCAGAGCAGCGGGATGAAGGGCTCGACGCAAGACCGGGGTAGGTCCTGCCGGCACTCCGCGTGGCTCGTGCCGAACACCCCGTCCTCGTTGATCCCGACGATGGTGCGGACCTTGGTGCCCTCAACGCGCTCGAGTCGGGCGAGGGCCCGCTTGAGATTGGCTGGGTCGAGGCCCTGCTCAGCAAGCAGGGCCCCGGCCTCCGGGCTGTCCGGCGGGTACAGCCGATAGCCCGGGCGCTTGAATAGGCCGTGCATGTCCGGGCTCCCGCACTCAATCAGCCGCCGGCCCGGCGATCCGGTAGACGGTGTTGCTGCCCTTGGCGCCGGTCTTGTTCGGGCCGACCTCGCGGATACGTGTGCTCTCGACATTGAGCCCGAGCTTCTTCTTCAGCGTGCCGGAGATGGCGCCGCGGATGGTGTGGTGCTGCCAGCCGGTGGCCGCGGCAATCTGCTCGACCGTCGCGCCCTCGGGGCGCTTGAGCAGCTCGATCATCAGGGCCTGCTTGGTGCCGGCGCGCGGGGCGGGCGTCTCGCACGGTGTGGTCTTGCCCCGCTTGACCTCTGCCTTGCCCTTGCTCTTGGTCACCGTGCGGGCATTGACGGTCTTGGCCGGAACCGCTCGGGCGGTGCCCGCCTTGCTGGCTGACGCGGTGTCGGCGGAAGCTCCAGCGCCCTCCGGCTCGACGCCGATGGCCTCGAGGCCGGCT
>CAYUTT010000125.1:0-6040 GCA_964447575.1 uncultured Methyloceanibacter sp. | reverse complement strand
CACCGGGCGCCGCACGGAACGCGCTCGACTGCGCACTCTGGGATCTGGAGGCGAAGCGGTCCGGCACAAGCGCCGCGGCGCTGGCGGGCGTCCCCCCACTGCATGCCGTGCCGACGGCCTTCACCATTTCGCTTGGGCCACCCGACTTGATGGCCAAGCAAGCCGCCCAGGCGGCGGCCGCCTATCCTTTGCTCAAGCTGAAGCTCGGCGGCGCGGGCGACCGCGACCGGCTCTCGGCGGTGCGCGCGGCCGTGCCGCAAGCACGGCTCATCGCCGATGCCAACGAGGCCTGGCAAGTGCGTGAAACAGAGTCGCTTCTTGCTGCGGCGGCAGAGGCCGGGGTGGAACTCGTGGAGCAGCCCCTCCCCGCGAACAACGATGAGGTCTTGGCAAGCATCGGACGGCCCGTGCCGGTGTGCGCAGATGAGTCCGTGCACGACCGGGCGTCTCTTGCCGCGCTGAAGGGCCGCTACGACGCGGCCAACATCAAGCTCGATAAGACGGGCGGGCTGACCGAGGCCCTGGCTACAGCGGCGGAGGCCCGCGCACTCGGCCTCAAGATCATGGTGGGCAGCATGGTGTCGACATCGCTGTCGATGGCCCCTGCCCTGCTTGTCGCGCAGGAGGCGGACTGGGTCGATCTCGACGGGCCGCTTCTCCTCGCCCGCGACCGGGAGCCAGGTCTCGTTTACGAGGCCGGTACGGTCTTGCCGCCCTCGCCCGCGCTCTGGGGCTGATCGTCCACGACGAGCCCGCCCTGCCACTGCCGGCGCAGCATCATGGCCGCACCGGTGCCGATCGCCGCCAGAAGCGCCATGACCGCATAGGCCTCGCCGCCCAGCATGCGATAGAGCGGGCCGCAGGCGACCGTGACGGTGCCCATGACGAGGCCGGCGACCACGGCGGCATAGAGGCCTTGCGCGGTCGCCGAGCGGTCCTCGGGCACGGCATGCGTCAGGAAGTGAATCGCTGCGAGATGCGCCGCGCCGAAACTGAAGGCATGCAGCGTCTGCAGGGGCATAATCGCCCAGAGCGGCGGGTCGATGGCCATCACGCTCCAGCGCAACAGCGCCGCGAGCCCCGCGAGAATCATGAGCCGCGTCGTGCCGGCGAACGCCATGACCCGGCCCGAAACGGCGAACAGCGCGACCTCGGCGACCACGCCGATGGACCAAAGTGCGCCGATCGTGCCGCCGGAAAAGCCTTGCGCCTGCCAATGCACCGAGCCGAAGGCGTAAAGCAGCGAATGGCTCGCCTGGATCAGGCTCGCCGCAAGCAGGAACAGCAAGAACAGCGGGGCGCGCGCAAGCGCGAAGCCGTCGCGCAAGCGCAGGCACCGCAAGGGCGTCGGCGCGGCAGCGCCCCTCGCGTCGAGATCGCGCGGCACGAGATAGGAGCCGAGCACCATGAGGCCGGTCGCCGCGACGAGCAGGGGCAGCACGACGCCCGCGTCCCACGCCTGGACCATGAAGCCCGCACCAAGGCTCGCCACGATGAAGCTCAGCGAGCCCCACAGGCGCACGCGCCCATAATCGAGACCGCTCCGCCTGATGCCGCTGACCGCCACCGTCTCGATCAGCGGCATGATGGTCGTCCAATTGATGGCAAGCAGCACCGAGGCGAGCATCATCTGCCAGAAGCCGGCCGACAGCCAAAGCAGCACGAAGGAGCCGAGCGAGCCCCAAGCCAGCGCGATGAGGATGGCGCGGCGGCCGCCGAGACGGTCGGCCGCGAAGCTTATCGCAGGCGTGAACAGGATGCGGACGTAGAGCGGGGTGGCGAGCAGCACGGCGATCTGGTCCGCGTCGAGCTGCCGCCATTTCAGCCAGACCGGCAGATACGGCAGATAGCAGCCCACCACCAAGAACAGCGCGGCGTAGAGAAAGCCGAGCCGCCAGGCGAGGGACGGCCCCGCAGCCATCGTTGAGGCGTTGTTTGCCACAGAAGTTAACGAATCCCTTGCCGTCGGCTGCTACGTTCGGCCCTTCCGCCGAATCAGATAGCTTCGCCATGACTATGCCGGAACGAGCCCCAGAGACCGCAAGGTCATCGCCCGGAAGGCCGGTGCGGCCCAAGCCAGCGCTGGCAGAGGAATATGCTCGGCTTGAGGCAACCTTGCTCGGCACACCGCTGGGACGCTGGTTTCTCGCCGAGTACGCCCGCCGGAACCGGACACCCGAGACGCAATTGCTGCTCGACGCCATTGCGAGGCTCGAGGCGGCGGTACTCAGGCCGCAGCGCCAAAGGGGCGTCGCCACCGTGTTCGCCGAGCTCGTGGACATCAGCGAAGCGATCGCGCGCACGCGCCGCGAGATCGCGCAGATCCGGCCGCCTCAGCAATTCGACAAGCAGCTGACCTTCGCCAGCGAAGAGCTGGACCAGATCGTGGAGGCGACGGAGACGGCGACCTCGGAGATTCTATCGGCCGCGGAGGACATTCAGGAGGTCGCCTGGACGCTTCGGGAGACCGGAATCGCGATCGAGCTCTGCGACCGGCTCGACCAGCACGCCATCGACATCTATACGGCCTGCTCGTTCCAGGACATCACCGGCCAGCGGACGGCAAGAGTGGTCCGGGCGCTGCGCCATATCGAGCAGCGCATCAACGCCATGATCGAGATCTGGGGTGTGGAGGACATCGCCCACAAGGTCGGCGCCGTCGCGGACCGGACCGGGCGGCTCGCCCAGGACGACGCTCTGCTGCACGGGCCGCAACGCCGGGGCGAAGGGCTGAAGCAACACGACGTGGACGAGATGCTGGGCCGGACCACCGGTTCGCCTGAGACGGGCCCTACCTCCGAAGCGCTGGCCGAAACGGCGCAGAGCGAGGGTTTCGCGCGACCCGAGCCATTGACGCTGTCCGAGCTGCACGCCGTCAAGCGCACCGCCTTGTTCGGCTAGGTGATTTCGGGCCTCTCGCTCAATCACTTAGCGAGAAGGGTGCGACAAGTTGGCATCCCTCCCCTTGAAAATCCGCGGCCAGCTAACCATTTCCGGGTAGACGCAAGTTCCCCCACAGCGTCCCCCAAACTGACGTAAAAAAGAAAATGAAGCGGCCCGGTTTCCCCCCAACCGGGCCGCTTTCTTTTGCGGTGTGCGCCGCACGCGCCAGCGGCGGAGGCGAAACAGCTTGCGCCGCTCCGGCAGTCCGAGATCGTGCGCCGCCAGCACGCTTTCCAGGAACTGCATGGCCGAATTTTCCCAGCTGTAGCGCAAGGCATGGGCCCGGGCCGCACCCTTGTCGAGGGTGAGCGCTTTCAGCGCCGCGGCCTGCAGGTCCGTACCGATCACGGCGGCGGCGGGGTCGGTGAGCACGTCCTTGGGCCCGGAGGCGGGAAAGGCCGCCACGGGCACGCCGCTCGCCAGCGCTTCCAGCAGCACGAGACCGAACGTATCGGTCAGGCTCGGGAACACGAACACGTCGGCCGAGGCATAAGCTTGCGCCAGCGCCTCGCCCTCCTTTGGACCGGTGAACAGCACGTCCGGGTGAGCCCGGGCGAGGCTTGCGGCTTGCGGGCCGCTGCCCACCACCACCTTGCGGCCCGGCAGGTCGAGATCGAGGAACGCCTTGACGTTCTTCTCCACGGCAACGCGGCCGACATAGAGGAAGACCGGCCCTTCGCCGAACAGGCGCACGTCGCGCGGCCGGAACAGATCCACGTCGACGCCGCGCGACCAGCGCATGATCCGCTCGAAGCCCCGCGCCGCAAGATCCGCCTCGACCGAGGGCGTGGCCACCAGAATGGCGGCGCCGCCGTTGTGAAAGCGCCGCTGGAAGCTGTAGCCCCAGGACTCCGGGATCGGCAGACGCGCCGAGACATATTCGGGAAAGCGCGTGTGGTAGCTCGTGGTGAAGGGCCGCTTCATCTTGCGGCAATAGCGCCGCGTCATGAGCCCGATCGGTCCCTCCGTGGCGATATGAATGAAATCGGGCTGGGTCTCCTCGAAATGGCGCGCCACGGCGCCAGGGGTGACCAGCGACAGCCGGATCTCGGGATAGGTCGGACAGGGCAGCGTGCGGAACTGCGTCGGCACGAGGAAGCTGATCTCGGCGCCGAGCTTCGGCAGTTCCTCCGCCAGCCGCTCATAGGTGCGGACCACCCCATTCACCTGCGGGCGCCAGGCATCGGTCGCGACCAGGATGCGCATCAGGCGGCAGCCTCGAGCTCCTCGGCGGCGGCGCTCGCCTGCGCCACACCCGTATGCGGGTTCCAGCGGATGATCTCGAAGATGCCCTCTTCCGTCTCCGCCACGGCCGTGCAGCTTTCGACCCAGTCGCCCGTGTTGATATAGATCACGTCGCCCACTTGGCGCATGGCGGCGTGGTGGATATGCCCGCAGATCACGCCTTGGGCGCCATGGCGGCGCGCCTCCTGCGAGAGCGCCTGCTCGAACTCGCCGATATAGTTCACCGCGCGCTTGACCTTGTGCTTCAGATAGGCCGACAGCGACCAATAGGGCATGCCGAAGAAGCGGCGCACGACGTTCAGATGCGTGTTCAGCCACAGCGCCAGCGTGTAGCTCCAGTCGCCGAGGAAGGCGAGCCACTTGGCGTAGCGAACCACCACGTCGAACTCGTCGCCATGCATGATGAGATAGCGTCGCCCGTCCGCGCCGGTATGCACAGTCTGGCGGACAATGGCGATGCCGCCGAACTGCGCGCCGCAATACTCGCGCATGGCCTCGTCGTGATTGCCGGGGATATAGACGAGCTCGGCCCCTTTACGGACCTTGCGCAACAGCTTCTGCAGCACGTCGTTATGGTTCTGCGGCCAATAGATGCCGCGCCGGATGCGCCAGAAATCGACGATGTCGCCAACGAGGTAGATCTTGGGCGCGTCGTGGACCCGCAAAAAGTCGAGAAAGGCGTCGGCCTGACAGGCCTTGGTGCCGAGATGGAGGTCGGAAATAAAGAGCGCGCGGTAGCGCCTCATGCCGGCGTCGTCCTGCGCGTCGTCGTCTAGCCTGGTGTTCAGCACGATACGGCGCGACTTAAGGTGATTTTGTATCAGGGATGTGACAACCGGC
Source organism: uncultured Methyloceanibacter sp. (assembly GCA_964447575.1). Classification (GTDB taxonomy): domain Bacteria; phylum Pseudomonadota; class Alphaproteobacteria; order Rhizobiales; family Methyloligellaceae; genus Methyloceanibacter. Next base: position 1,012 of record CAYUTT010000125.1, on the reverse strand, counting down.
GGCGCCTTGGTTAAAGGCGGCGGGCTGACTCCCTCCCTCGGAAAGGGGGAGGGATGACGCGCTGTCTCCCCGAAGCGGAGGCGGAGCAACTGTGCTTCGCCTTCGAGCAGGAAATGGCCCGGCTCAAGGCCGCCTGACGTTCTCGCAAGAGCGGTGCAACGAGCTCCCCGCTCTCCCCTTGTGGGAGAGCACGCGCGCCCTCGCTCATGCCGCGCGAAGCGCCGTAGCGCGAGAAGGGGCGCGCGGTGAGGGGTAAGCGGCGAAGCCGCGTCAGAAAGCAAATCACCCCTCACCCTTCCCGCCATGCGTCTCGCAAGCGCGGCCGCGCGCAAGATCGCGGCGGGAAGCCCTCTCCCACAATGGGAGAGGGGAAATCCCGTTTTCGCGGGAACGACACGCTATCATTCGCGTATGACCCCAAGCCTGAAAGACAAACTCCAGTCCACCCTCGGCGCGAGCATCGCGACTCCCGTTCCGCAAATTTGCGAAGAAAATTCATGCGGTTGGCTGACGGCCTTCGCTCCTATTTGCGCTTGCTCCAAAGCCGTTCGGCACAGAATGGGGGCGCGGCCCGTGCTATGATCGCGGGCGGAGGCCGCTTGGACAGAAGGCATCCTGGACAGCGGCGCCAGTCAAAAGGAGGCGACAATGGAACTCACAGCCCCCGCAATGGCAACGTTGGTGATCTCGGTCATTCTGGTGGCCGCGGCAGTGATCGTCCGCGCCGCGAACATTGAAAGCCCGATGCTCCCCACGCGCGGTTTCCTGCTCCTGCTGCTCGGCTATTTGGTCCTCCTTGGCGGCAATCTGTTTGGTGCAGCCTAGGGACGGCCGGCGCAATCTCGTGATCGGCGGCAGCGCCGCGTTCCGGTTAACGTGGCGTCATGAACGAGACTCGCCCGCTCAAAGCCCGTCTTGAAGCAGCGCTCGGCTCCGCCATCGTCGAGACTGCCCCGCTGGCGGTGGGCTTCGGGCTGACCGGGCTCGTCGTGCGGCTCGCCGATGGGCGCCG
>CAYUTT010000124.1:0-6043 GCA_964447575.1 uncultured Methyloceanibacter sp. | reverse complement strand
CGATCTCTTGCGCTGGCGGCGCGACGTGCGCCGCTTCAAGCGCGTGCCTCTGCCTGAAGGCACCATCGAGCGGCTGATCGGGCTTGCGTGTTTGTCGCCGTCGGTTGGGCTCTCGGAGCCGTGGCGTTTCGTGGTTGTCGAGGACGAAGCGCGCCGCGCGGCGATCCGCGGCTGCTTCGAGGCGTGCAACAAGGAGGCGCTTGAGATGCAGCAGCCGGACCGGGCGGCGCTTTATGCGCGGCTCAAGCTCGCCGGCCTCGACGATGCGCCGGTGCAACTCGCCGTGTTCGCCGATCATGCCACGGCGCAAGGGAAGGGACTGGGGCGGCGCACCATGCCGCAGACGCTCGACTACTCGGTCGCCATCGCCATCCATACGCTGTGGCTCGCCGCGCGGGCCGAAGGCTTAGGCGTGGGCTGGGTGTCGATCCTCGATCCGGCGCGCATGACCGAGATCCTCGGCGTGCCGGAGACTTTCGCCTTCATCGGCCATCTCTGCGTGGGCTATCCGCTGCAGGAGGACGACACGCCCGTGCTCGAGCGGGAAGGCTGGGAGCACCGCCACGCCCCGGAGGGCGTCGTGCTCCGCCGCTAGCGTTCCGCTTGCGCTTGCGCCGGGATCGGTCTGAGGGCACTCTTTGAGTTGCACGCGGTGGGGGCATCGCGGAACAGGGGGCTTCGGAGGTGCGCAACGCACGCATCGCGCTGGTCTTGGCAGGTCTGCTGGCCTTGAGCCTCGGCGCGCTGGGGCAGGCGGGAGCCTGGTCCCCGAGCGGGTTCGCCGGAGCTGTACCGCCTGCGCCCATCGCCACGCCCGCCAGGGTCTTCCGCGACTGCCAGGAGATCGCGCTCTGCACCGGCTGCAAGCCTGTCTACAAATGCCGCTCTTGCGAGTATCAGCGGGTCTGCACCCGCGGCGTGTGCGAGTGGCGCGATGTCTGTGTGTGGGGCCCCTACGTCAAGGTCCTGCCGCCCGGCGCCCGGATCCTCAGGCGTTAGCCGCCGACCCTTCCCGTCCGCTCGCTGTTTGCCATCAAGGGGCTGGTGACGGCGCGACGCGCAAGGCGGACCCAAATGCATACCACATCGAACCAAATGCATACCATTATTGACCAGAACCATGCCTCTCGCTATCGTCGGCGTGGGGTCCTAACCCTTTGATGGGAGAGCCGCTTGTCAGAGCTTCCCAGCACGTTCCGGCCCGGTCCGCCGCGGCCCTCGATCGTCAAACAAGCAGGCGTGCGCGTTCTCGCGCCCGGCGAGGAGCGCTATACCGTGCCCGGTGGCGGCGCCGTCGCCGTGGCGATCCACCCCGGTGACACTGTGCGGGTCGTCGATGTGGAAGGCATGCAGGTTTGCGAACTGGTGGCGATCGATGCCGCCGGGAAGGCCGATCCAACCATCATCGGTGCACGCGGCGACGGCGAGGCGCACGGCCTGAAGCGGATCCTGAGCAGCGACGAGGAGAGCGCGGGGTCCGTCCGGTCGGGGCTCGAGCGGCGTGGTATCGACCTCGCCGGCGCCCGCGCCATCACCCTGTTCGGTGGCGAATCGCGTCCTGGGGACACAGCCGAGTTCACCGTGACCCGCGACGGCCTGCTGATCGCCGGCGCTCCCGCCGCGCCGATGGATGCCGGGGCGCAGAACACGGCGACGCCGATCCGCGTTTTCATCCAGCGCAGCCGCGTTCTGGCGCCGAATGAAACGTCTCTGCCGGAGCCTCTCTCCGATCCGCTGCAAGACATCCGAGTCAATCAATCGACGGCCGAGGCCTATTTCGTGCGGGCCGGCGAGTACATCCAGATCATCGACGTCGCCGGACGCCAATGCACCGATTTCCAGTGCTTCGCCGCGCGCGGCCTCGACAAGGGACTTGAGCGTCCGCTCGACGTCACGACGACGCGCTCGCTCATGGGTCAGAGCTATCCGCTTCCCGGCCTGTTCTCCAAAGCCTTCGACCAGGATATGCAGCCCCTGGTCGAAGTGGTCCGCGATACGGTCGGCCGCCACGACGCGTTCGGCCTCGCCTGCAATCGGCGTTACTATGAGGAGCGGGGCTATCCCGGCCATGTCAATTGCACGGATAACTTCAACGCCCAGCTCAAGCCTTACGGCCTTGCCCCGCGCAAGGGCTGGATGGCGCTCAACTTCTTCTACAATACCGGGATCGATGCGAACAATGTGCTCTATTTCGACGAGCCGTGGTCGCGTCCGGGCGACTATGTCCTGCTGCGGGCACTCACCGACATCGTCTGCGTGTCGTCATCGTGCCCGGACGACATCGATCCCGCCAATGGTTGGGTGCCGACGGACATCCATGTGCGCACCTATTCCGACAAACAGAGCTTCTCCAGAGCGGTGGCCTACAGAATGACGCCCGATGCCGAACCCCAACTCACTCGCGAGACTGCGTTTCACCCACGCTTCTCGGCGCTGACCCGCAATTACACCGAGTATCGCGGCTACTGGCTGCCGACTTGGTTTTCAAACGACGGGCCGGGGGCCGAGTACTGGGCATGCCGCGAGCGCGCGGTCATTATGGATTTGTCGCCCTTGCGAAAATTCGAGGTGACCGGTCCGGATGCGGAGTCGCTTCTGCAATATGTGCTGACCCGGAACGTCCGCAAGCTTGCGGTCGGCCAGGTGGTCTATACCGCCATGTGCTACGAGCACGGCGGCATGATCGACGACGGCACGCTGTTCCGCCTCGGCGACAACAATTTCCGCTGGATCGGCGGTGACGACTATAGCGGCATCTGGTTGCGCGAGCAGGCGGAGAAGCTCGGCCTGAAGGCCTGGGTCCGGTCCTCCACCGACCAACTGCATAATGTTGCCGTCCAGGGGCCCAAGAGCCGCGACATCCTGCGCGAGGTGATTTGGACGCCGCCGGCGCAACCCACGCTTGAGGAGCTCGGCTGGTTCCGCTTCACCATTGGGCGCATCGGCGGGTTCGACGGCGCGCCGGTCGTGGTCTCGCGTACCGGCTATACCGGGGAGCTCGGCTACGAGATCTTTTGCCATCCCAAGGACGCCCTCACGGTGTTCGACGCCATTTGGCAGGCGGGCGAGCCCCACGGCCTAATGCCGTTCGGGCTGCAGGCGCTGGACATGGTGCGCATCGAGGCAGGCCTCGTGTTCGCCGGCTACGAATTCTGCGACCAGACCGACCCCTTCGAGGCGGGCATCGGCTTTACCGTGGCGCTCAAGAGCAAGAACGAAGACTTTATCGGCCGCGAGGCGCTGGTCCGGCGGAGCGAGCACCCGCAACGGAAGCTGGTCGGCCTGGAGATGGAGGGCGAGGAGCAGATCGGCCATGGCGACTGCGTCCATATCGACCGCGCGCAGATCGGCGTGGTCACTAGCGCCACACGGTCGCCAATCCTGAGCAAAACGATCGCTCTTGCGCGCGTCGATGCGACCTGCGCCGAACTTGGCACCGAGGTGGAGGTCGGCAAGCTCGACGGCCATCAGAAACGGCTGCCGGCACGCATCGTGCGCTTCCCGCACTACGATCCCGAGAAGACGCGGGTCCGCGCCTAGCACACTATCAAAGAGAAAGGCCGCCCCATGGGACGGCCTCTCGTACATCATGCCTGCAAAAGGGCCTATTCGGCGGCCGCTTGCTTCTTGTCGCCGAGATACGCGGTCATCGAGTCGTCCATCGCCTCGAGCCACTGCGTATGATGCGGCGGCGCCATGGTGCCCGTGCACGGAGACTTGAAGGGCTTGTTGCGGTAGCCGAGGATCGATTCGATCTTGTCGTGCTCCCACTCGATGAACTCCTTGTCGACGAGATCGATGTCGAACTTCGGATAGTCGGTGACAGCGCACAGGTCGCGCACATAGTCGCCCTGGAAGACGATCTTGTCCTCGTCGGTCGCCAGTCCTTCCTCGCGCTTCACCCACGCATCGATGTCCATCTGCATTTCGGCCTTCGAGGGCAGCTTGATGCGGTCCATGATAAAGTCGCGGGCATACCAAGCTTGCGCATCGAACATGTTGAACGTGTAGAACTGGTCCTGCATGCCGAGATACATGACCTTCGGGTTGCCGATCCAGAACACGCCCTTGTAGATGTTCGGCGGATAGAGCCGATTATGCGTGCGCAGTCTCAGCTCGTCGGCGAGGAACGGGAAGTGGTGCTGGTAGCCCGTGCATAGGATGATGGCGTCGACGTCCTTGGTCGAACCGTCCTTGAAGTGCACCGTCTTGCCTGAAATCTTGGTGATGAGCGGCCGCTCTTCCATGGTCTCAGGCCACTTGAAGCCCATGGCTCTCGTGCGCCAGCTCATCGTCACGGACTTGGCGCCGTACTTGTAGCATTGCAGCCCGATGTCCTCGGCCGAGTAGCTTGCGCCCACCACGAGAAGATCCTTGCCGGTGAATTCGTTGGCGCTGCGGAAATCGTGGGCGTGAAGGACGCGGCCGGGGAAGGTCTCGATGCCGGAAAATGTCGGGACATTCGGTATGGAAAAGTGGCCGGTGGCCACAACAACGTAGTCGAACGTGTCCGTGTGAAGCGTGTGATCGGGGAAGTGTTCAACGGTCACGCTGAACTTCCCCGACTTGTCGTCAAAGGTGATTTCGCGCGCAGCTGAATTGAACTTGATCCAGCGTTTGAGGTTGCCGTCCTTGGCTCGACCGATGATGTAGTCGTACAGCATTTCCCGCGGGGGGAATGAGCCGATCGGTTTGCCGAAGTGCTGGTCGAACGTGTAGTCGGCAAATTCGAGGCATTCCTTCGGTCCGTTCGACCAGAGGTAGCGGTACATGCTGCAATGAACGGGCTCGCCGTGCTCATCGAGCCCGGTGCGCCACGTATAGTTCCACAAGCCGCCCCAATCGCTCTGCTTCTCGAAGCACACGATATCGGGGATGTTCGCGCCCTTGAGCTCGGCTTGTTGGAAGGCACGCAACATGCCGAGGCCGCACGGCCCGGCTCCTATCACGGCAACGCGACCCGTCATATCTCATCTCCCTCGCTCGCTCGGAGTTGACCCGGTTAGGCTACACCATTTTGGCAGGAGCCGTTCGACGGCGTCGCCGTCCAACCAATTTGGAGCTCCGCCGGGCCATTTTAGACCAGCAAGGGCCCAATTTGTCAAAGTAAAGCGGATTGGTATTGTCCAATGGCCAAGAACCGGTCTAAGCTGATCTTTGTCAATGCCCGCTAAAGCCGCCGTTATCGCTGTCCCCGGGCAAGTAAGGTGGGCCTGTCGCCCGTTCCAACGATCGTACCGCCGATCGATGTGGAGGGACCAAATGACGACCAAAGTCTCAGTCAGTGCGCTCAACCGCCGTAATTTCCTCTCTACCACCGCCGCCGCCACAATCATGGCCGGCTTCTCGCTGCCGAAGATCGCCTTTGGGGCCGAGAAAGTTGTGAAAATCGGTTTTCTAGCCCCGCTCACCGGAGAGGTTGCGGCGTGGGGCAAGCCGGGACTCGATGGCTGTAAGATCTGGGCGGACTGGATCAATGCCGACGGGGGCATCAAGATCGGCGACGACGCCTACAAGGTCGAATTCATCGCTTATGACGACGAGTACGATCCCGGCAAGGCTCGTACCGGCGCGGTCAAGCTTATCAAGGAAGACGGCGTCAAGTTCGTCATGATGCTCGGTGGCGATCCGTGGCCTGGCGTTTCGCCGGTGTCGGACAGGGAGAAAATGTTGTTCTCCACGCTCCTGCCGAGCGACCTGACGCCAGAGACAAAATTGCTGGTGGCGCCTTGCGAGGTGCACCCGATCTACAACGTCACGGGTGTCGAGTGGCTGGGGGAGAACAAGCCGGATTTGAATACCGCGGTCATCTGCGCCCAGGACGACTCCCTCGGCAAGCCCTCGGTCGCGACCTATCTGGCCGCGTTCGAGGCGGCGGGAATCGAGGTTCTGGGCGATCCGATCTTCTTCGATCCCGCGACGACAGACTTCGCCCCGATCATGTCGAAGATGCTGGCGCTCAAGCCCGACATCATCTGCCTCGACACTTGCTACGCGGACTACGTGCACCCGCTCACCGAGCAGGCCTTCCAGCAGGGCTTCA
>CAYUTT010000123.1:0-6099 GCA_964447575.1 uncultured Methyloceanibacter sp. | reverse complement strand
TAGCCGCAATCGCTCCCTCACCTGCTCACAAAGCGAGGTATCCGGAGGTGTCCAGTTGCCCTCCTTGCCTTCCGGCGCCTCGGGGGCGAAGTAGACGTCGTGGGACCCGTCCGGGTTCTGCTTCATTCCCTCGGTCTGGCTGCCGACCGTCGGGAACTTCTGGCTTGTCTGCAGTTGCGACCGAGTCTGGGTGTCGTAAAGCGTGACGGCCCAGAAATCATTCACCGGGACATTCGGCGGCAGATGCAGCCTATAGGTCTTGGACCCGTCAAACGGCTTCTTGTCGGCATCGAGATTGGCCATGGCGTAGTCCGAACCCGCCCCGGCCCTTGTGACCGCCATGGAAGGAGTCACGCCGCCGGCATTGAAGTAGAACAGAGCCCTCGCACTGAGATTCATGGCTCCATCCGCCTCGAACGAAGTATTCTTGTCCGCAAATCCCATTATCCAGGCACTGTCGGTGTCGGGATAGATCTGGACCCCACCGATGCGCGGATAGGCGGTGATAACGCGCGCGGTTGCGTTGCCGAGCGTGCCCGCTTCGGTCAACAGCTTCTTCATCCGGTCGTCGGGCTCGAACTTCTGGCCCTTGACGATCCCGATCGACGCGATCTCGCCGCGAACTTCGGGCCCGATCGCCTCAATCGGCTCACGCTGGATGATCGTGTCGAGAATCTCGAAGTATTTCAGGTCGTTCGGGAAAACGGTGTTGTAGGACTTCCCCGACATATTGACGTATTCGGTCGCGGGGGATTGCCGGCGTCCTTGAGCGGGTAAATCTTGAGGCCCGAGGTGATGTTCTCGACCGCCGGCTCCAGGCCGTCCTTGATCGAGCCGCGCAGGAACAGGAAGTTCCTGTTGGTTGAGGGCTTCAGCAGGAAATATCCGTCAGGCACATCACCGTCGTAGCCCGGCGGCAGCACGAGGTACTTGCCGCCCTTGCCCTTGTCCGGGCCGGTGACGCCGATGTTGCCGACAAACCTCTGCCAGGAATCGTCGAGAAAGCCGAGCATCCCGGGCGGTACTTCGATGACCGTTGGCCCGTCGTTCGCCAGGTCGGTGCCGGAATAAGCGTAGAGCGTCGAGGTGTTGGCGGTCACCACGAGGGTCGCCGAATCCATCAGCTGTGCGAAGAGCGCGATCTTGTTCGGCGCGTCCGCGCCTTCCCTGGCAAATCCGTCGAGAACGCTATTGAATCGACACGGCGCCCAGATTGTCGAGATAGACGTCGGTGGCACGCATTCTGTCGAGGTTGTCGTAAACGGTCTGGACTGGGTTGCCGATTGGTACGCCGTCGAAGAACTCCAACGTGCCGATCGAGGTGTCGACCTTGTCAGGAATCGAGATCGACTCCAGTTCCGCCTCGGTGACGTCCGCTACCGCCAACTGCGGCGACCCGACGGCGACAAGGGCTGAAGCGACCAGGGCTCCTCCGAGTATCTTCGCGAGTGACTTGCTTTCCGTGAGGTTGCTCGAGCACTTCATGTTCGACCTCCTTATTTTTCGTCCGTAGTCGCCCGCATCTGCTGGTCATCGGCATGACCACCGGCACCGTGCTGGCGTCCGCGCATCAGCATGGTCGGGGGATAATTACTGCGCCGCAACGATACCGGGCGGCTGCCACGTCCCTTTTCCAACCGGCAATATCGAAGGCTCTTCTGTTTTCGGCCAATAGAGGCGCATCACGAGATAGATTGTGTCATCCGGGGCCGGAAGCCAATTTGCTTCCTTGTCCGCGCCGGGGCTGTCTTTTTGAATGTACAGCGTCAGCGATCCGTCTGCGTCCTTCTTCATCGCCGGCAACATCGGAGAGATGAGGTAGCGATTGATCGGGTTCTTGACCAAGAACTGGCTCTTGCCGTCGTACATCGTAACGGACCAGAACGCATTCACTGGCGGCAACCGGCCGGGTGCGAAGGTGATGGTGTATTTGTGCTTGCTGCCGTCGAGCGGCTCACCGGTCGCGTCCGTTCGGGTATAGGGGTACATGGCTTCGACGGCATCGTTGCCATACAAACCGCCCTTGGCAGCCCCAGCCCGCATCAACCAATCACCGTTGAAGAAGGCCTCGTCGCCAAAGAACGAGCCAACATTCCATCCGTTGATGTCCTTGTTTCCGCTGGCCAGCCATTTGTCGACCTTGTCGTCGCCCTGCTTCATGCCCACCAGGATTTCGGCTTTGTGTTCGAGCGATAGATCCTTGAAATCGAAGGTCTTGCCAGGGCCGATGCCGATCTTGGCAAGTTTCGCACGAACCGACTTGTCCCCTGGCGTCTCAGGGACGAATTGCAGGGCTGCGTCGAGATATTGGAAGAAGTTGTCCTTGATCCCGGCGGTAGTGGCAGGAAGGAACTCGATCTTCGGGGCGGCGGGAGGGGCCGGTTGTCCAAGGAAGGCAGAAAGCGGCTGCGCCTTGTAGCCGGTCTGAATTTTCTCGACGTTCGATATGTCGCCGGGGTTAAAGAGTTGGGTGCGGAAAAGCGCAAGCGTGAACGGCGTCGTCGATCGGAAGACCTTCTTGATCCCAGTTGGCGTTTCACCTTTCCAGTCGGGGCCGACCACCAGATAACTTCCCGGCTCGGTCCCCGTGGCGCGAGTGCCGATGTAGCCATAGTTATAGGTGTTGCCGTCGATTAATTGGACCGCGTAGTAGCGGTCCTTTTCGATCATCGGCACCGAGATGACCATCGGCTCAGCGCGCAAATCCAACCAGAGAAACGAGTAAGGGGTGTCGCTGTTCGGCGTGATGACTGCCGTATCCTCGGGGGTGGCGACGTGGTGATAGTTGTTGATTTCGTTGAACGGCGCCTTGAACTGCCCCGAATTTTTGTCCACGGCAAACTCTTGCATAACCGCATAATTCATCACGAGCGGTAAGCCGTAGATGAAGCCTTCTTCAGCGATGTCCTTGGCCTCCAGGATGCTTGGCCATTCGGCGGCCTTCGCGGCCGGTGCGGTGAATGCAATCAGGGCACCGGCAATTGCAAGCGCCGCCGGCATTCTCAGGTCCGAGATGCTCATAGTGTCCAGTCCTCTCCCGATGACTTCAAGGATGCGCGATACGGCCTTATGGGCACATATCAATACAAGAGTGGCGCGCCGGCAGTTGCGGCGCGCCACTCTTTGGTCTCTATCACTATTCCGTCTTGGTGACCGGAGGCGGGGTCCACTTGCCCGTCAGCGCATCGGACTTCGGCGCGTAGAGCCGCATGGTCAGGTTGAACGGACCCCTCGGCGCCGGCAGCCAGTTCGCTTCCTTTTCCTCACCCGGGCTCTCGTGCTGGAAGTAGAGATCGATCGAACCGTCATCGTTGTACTTGAACGGCATCCAGCTCGACACCGCGAAGCGGTTGAGCTCGTTCGCCACCTGGAACCCTTGGGAGTCGTAGAGCGTGATCGACCAGAACGCACTCACCGGCGGGATATCGTCCTTGGCGAAATGGATGGTGTAGTTGCTCGCACCATCCAGCGGCTTGCCGTCCTTGTCGCCGATATTCAGAGGATAAATGGCGTCCTCCGGCACGTTCGCACCGAGCCCCTGCTGCGTGATGATGGAGCGCTTGAGGTAGTAGTTGCCGTAGACGCCCATGGTGTCGGTATTCATGGACCAATAGTTGGCGACCCGGGCCAGGCTCGGGAGTTTCCACGCCATCAACTCTTGGGCCGCCTTCGGCGCTCTCTCTATCGCCTTTTTGACCACCGGATCGGCGCTGTCGAAATCGAAGCTCTTGCCCGGCTCGATACCGAGGCGCTTCATGCGTGCGATGATCGGTTGGTCGGTGAAATGCGGCGGATGCAGCTTGAGCAACTCGGCCGCGTAAGCGAAGAACGCGCCGCCGGACATGGTGTCCACCTGCTCCTTCGGCGGCGTTTTCATGTCGACGTCGGGATCGATCTTAACCGGCGCCGGTTTCCAATCGTCGTTGCCCATCTGCGACAGAGGCATGAGCTTCAGGCCGGATTGGATCTTGTGGACCGCGTCATAGTCCGCCGGCCCATCCGTCTTGATGCGGCCGATGATCCACACATAGGGCGTCGACGCCTTGATCTCTCCCACGCCGTCCGGAACCGTGCCGGTCCAGCCGGGAGGCGTGACCAGGAACGTTTGCGCGCCCGTACCCGTCGTGCGCCATCCCGGCGACGCGAACACATCGGTCCACATGTCCAGCATCGGCAGCAGGTAATAACGTCCGTCCGTGTCGGGGACCGAGACCACCATCGGCTCTTTCGTGAGGTCCAGCCACGCTGACGAATACAGCGTGTCGAAGTTGGGCCGCACCACGGTCTTCATCTCCGCCGTGGGATAGGCAGGCACATTGACGAACGTGTTCATTGGGCCTTCGAACGCCTTGACTTCCTCGACGTTCGTGAATTGGAGCCGTGTCAGGTCCATGGTGACGAGCGAATAGAGGTAGGTATAGGCCTCCTCCGCGATGGCGTTGGCCTCCTCCTCGCTGACCGCAGGCGCGGCCGAGGCGACATAGGCGGGGCTGAGGAGAAGGGCAGTAGCTAGGGCAGCAGCAAATCGCATGGCTTGACCTCCAAAGTCTCAGGGAACACCGCCAAGAGTGAACCACCGGATTCTGGCATTATTCAATTCGGCGGCGACCGTCACCCAGCTCCAGGACTGAGGGCCCACCGTAATTGGCATGGGATGATCGCACGGAACGTGACCATATCCAGGGGATGCGCTAAGAGTCTTGCCATTTGGCGCCAAAATGAGGGTGGGTGATGCTGAGTGAGGCTTTCGCGCATAATCCGCGCACGCTGCTCCACATCGCCCCCTATCTTAGGAGCCGTGGCGTCTCGCCCGTCGAGATCTTCAAGCGGGCCGGTATATCGCCGTCGGCGCTTTTGAACGCGAACGGCTGGGTGCCGCGCGAGGTTTGCTTCCGCCTCGGCAACGAGATGTATGCCGCCACGGGTGAGCGTTTTCCCGGTGCCGCCGTCGGCCGCATGTTCAGGCTCGCGGACCTGGGACCGTGGGGCGTCGCCGTAGCGGCGGCAAGGACGCTTCGCCAAGCCTGCGAGACGGCCGTGAACGGCATCGGCCTTGTCCATCAAGGAACCGAGCTCCGGCTCCAGTCGTCCGGGCGCTTTGCCACGCTGAGCTTTGCCTTTCAGGGGCGGTCGCGCGTGGATCCTCAGCAGCACGTGCTCGGTGCGCTTGCGGTTCTGCGCAGCATCGCGCTCCTGGCCGGAGTACCCGAAGCCGTCGGCACGCAATTCACCCAGCCCTACGAGAGAGCAGGTGGTCGTCTCGAAGAGGCGTTCGGCCCGTCGCTCCGATTTGGACATGCAACCGACGGGATCGTCATCGACCGGGACGTCCTCGACTTTCCCATCACGCCGATTGGCCCCGGGAGAGATGGCGCCGATCCAGTCGAGACGGCGGCGGGGCTAAACGGGTTCGTGAAGGAGATATTGCCATACGGCAACGTGACCCTCGAACGTATCGCCGGCATGTTGCGCATGAGCACGCGGACGCTGCAGCGGCGGCTTCGAGATTTCGGGTTCTCGTTCGAGGAGATCGTTGACGACGTGAGACGCATCGAAGCCGTGCGTCGCGTCCGAGCCGGTGACAGCACGCTGATCGAGATCGCCTTCATGCTCGGCTATTCGGACCAGGCCCATTTCACCCGCGCGTTCAGACGCTGGACCGGGATGCCGCCGCGCGACTACGGCAGGCGCATCGCTGTCACCGAATTGAGAGAGCAAAGCGCTGCCGAGGCGTCGCGCGCAGAGACCGTTTGGCCGCCGGCCTAGCCGCCTTTGCCCGCCCGAATGGCCCAGAGAATCGCCAGGAAGATGAGCGAGCCGACGAAGGCCGCGAGAACGTCCCGGAGCGACACCGAGACCGTCTCGAGCCCGGGGGCGATGTTGAAGACCCCGAAAATCGCGCCCCCGATGATGGCGCCGACCAGGCCGACGCCGAGGCTGGTCCAGCGGCCAAGGCCTCCCCACTTGGCGGTCACCACCATCCCCGCCAGAGACCCGGCAAGTCCGCCGATGATCAGCCATACGACGATTTGGCTCAGCGTAATCGACATGGCACGTCCCTCCCCAGAAACCACCGCCCTCGGATCATACAACAATCCC
>CAYUTT010000122.1:0-6137 GCA_964447575.1 uncultured Methyloceanibacter sp. | reverse complement strand
TTGCGCAAGCGTGACGCCTTCCGCCGCGCGTTCGACGGCTTTCAGCCCGAGAAGATCGCCCGATACAACGCCAAGAAGGTCGCGGCCCTTATGCAGGACGCCGAGATCGTGCGGAACCGTATGAAGATCGAGGGGGCGGTCGCATCGGCGCGCGCCTGGCTCGACATCATGGAGAGCGGTCCCGGCTTCTCGGAGTTCTTGTGGGAATTCGTCGACGGCAAGCCAGTCGTCAACCGCTACAAAGCCATGAGTCAAGTGCCCGCGGAGACAGCGCTCTCGCGCGCCATCTCCAAAGAGCTCAAGTCACGGGGCTTCAAGTTCTGCGGACCGACGATCGTCTATGCCTTCATGCAAGCCACTGGCATGGTCAACGACCATTTGACGACCTGCCACCGCTACAAGGCCTGCTCCGATCTCGGGGGATCTTGATCAGCCGCGGCCGCGGGGGTCCATGCTGCGTGGATAGGTCCGCTCTTCCTGGATCCTGCCATTCCGCTTACGGATACGAACTGAGCCCATCTTCTTCACGGCCTTCTCCAGCACGCCGCCTTTGGTGGCCGCCGCCTTGGTCTTGAACCGCTTGATGACCTCCCCCGATCCCTCAGTCTTCAGTTCCCATTTCTTGTTCTTATCATTGTAGCCGAGGGAATATCTGGGCAGTTTCGCCATTGTGCGCCTCCCTGCTCTCTTTGAGGTTGCCTCACTCTCAAACAAGACCGGCTATGAATGGCATTCGCGACGCTGATCGTCCATGCTTTTTCTTGCACCCACCGTTTGACTTGCTTGCACCGAGTCGATCAGTGTCTGCCCGACGAGGATGAGAACGAGACGATCATGAGCAATGCCGGCGTCAATTCAGCGCCACGCGCGTGGCAGCGCATGCTGAGCGGCCGGCGGCTCGACCTGCTCGATCCCTCTCCGCTCGACATTGAGATCGAGGATATCGCCCATGGTCTCGCCCGCGTCGCTCGCTGGAACGGCCAGACGCGCGGCGATCACACCTTCTCCGTGGCGGATCACAGCCTTTTGGTGGAAGAGATCGCCGGCGATCTCGATCCCGGTTTGACGCAAGAGTTCCGTCTCGCGGCCCTCCTCCATGACGCGCCGGAGTATGTGATCGGCGACCTCATCAGCCCGTTCAAAGCCGCGCTTTCTATCGATTATCGCGCCTTCGAGGCGACGCTGCTCGGCGCCATCCACCTCCGCTTCGGGCTTGCCGCGGAGTTGCCCGAGGCCGTTGCCAAGCTGATCAAGCGGGCCGACAAGATCGCGGCCTACTACGAGGCAACCGGCCTTGCGGGATTTTCCCGGGAGGAGGCGCGGCGCTTTTTCGGCCAGCCCCGGGGCCTGAGCCCAGGGCTCGTCAACAAGCTGTCGCAGTTAAGCCCCCTTCCTGCGGCAGAAGGTGAGGCGAGGTTCTTGAAACGGTTTCATGAGCTTGCCAGATGAGAGACGTAGACTCTGGAAGCGATTCGGTAGGCAAGGACCAATGGACACGCTGATTTCTGAGAGAGACCGGACTAAGTTGCCGGCGGCCATGTCACCGGAGACCATCTTCGTCGCCCCTTTGAGCCTCGTCCACACCACCGTCGCGGACGTTCGCGTTAGTCATCTCGTGACACTGATCAACGGCGAGACCCTGATCGACACCCCGCCCAGCATCGGCAAGGAGCGGCATCTCAGGCTCTCCATGAACGACATCTGCGAGCCGCGTGACGGATTGGTCGTGCCTTGCGAGAACCACGTCGCCGAGCTCATCCACTTCGCACGGAGCTGGGACCAGAAGGCGCCGCTCCTCATCCATTGCTGGGCCGGCATCAGCCGTTCGACCGCAGCGGCGTTCATCTCGCTTTGCGCGCTAAACCCGCACGCCGACGAGCATGCGCTTGCCCGGGCGCTCCGCCGGGCCTCACCGACCGCCTATCCCAACCGCCGCCTCGTCGCTCTGGCCGACCAGGTGCTCGAGCGAAAAGGCCGCATGAGCGCGGCTGTCGAGCATATCGGCCGGGGTCAACTCGCCGACGAAGCCCAAGTCTTCTCACTCGCGGCCCGGCACGCGGCGTGAGCCATGGCCAGCGCTGGGCGCAAGGACGCGGCAGCCGCGGACATTTCCCATAGCGATCCACACATCGAGCTTGGACTGAACGCCGCCATCGTCATGGTGCGCGATCAGCAGCCTCATATTCTCGTCGCCCAACCGGGGATGGCCGATCCCGTCATGGGGGACGCACTGCCGTTCGGTCCATTCGCGCCGCGCGCCCATCGCACGCTCGAGATTGGCTTGCGCGAATGGGTGAAGCGGCAAACCGGGATCGAGCTCGGCTATGTGGAGCAGCTCTACACATTCGGCGACCGGGGGCGTCACGCCGAGCCCGGCGGGGCGCATACGCTCTCGGTGGGCTATCTCGCGCTTACACGCGGCACACCCGGAGAGATGAGGGGCGCGCATTGGGCGCCCTGGTACGCTTATTTCCCATGGGAGGATTGGCGGCAGGGCAAGCCTGAGATCCTCACCGAGGAGATCCAACCCCGGCTGAAAGCTTGGGCCGAACGGCCGATCTCGCCGAACGAGCCGCTGCGCCCCTTGCGGCGTCCGGAACGGCTCAAGATGTGCTTCGGCATCGGCGGGGGCTGGGACGAGGAGAAGGTGCTGGATCGCTACGAGCTTCTCTATGAAGCCGGGCTGGTCGAGGAGGCGAAGCGCGACGGCCGCTCCGCTGCCACCAAATGGAGCACGCTGCCGGAGCTCGGCCGTCCGATGGCCCTCGACCACCGGCGTATTCTCGCGACCGCCATGGGACGCTTACGCGGCAAGCTCAAATACCGGCCCGTCGTGTTCGAGCTGTTGCCGCCGGAATTCACCCTTTACGACCTGCAGAAGACGGTGGAGGCGATCACGGGCACGCTCCTGCACAAGCAGAACTTCCGCCGGCTGGTGGAGAAGGGCGGGCTCGTCGAGTCTACCGGCAATGTCTCGACCGAGACGGGGGGGCGCCCTGCCCGGCTCTACCGCTTCCGGCGCGAAGTGGTGCTCGAGCGCCCGGCGCCGGGTTTGCGCGTCAAAGCCGGCCGCGGGTAGAGCTGGCTTCGCAGAGGGAACCGCAACCTCACTCGACTTGAACTCGTGGGCTTGGAAACCGACATGATCGACAGTGCTCGGAAGAAAGTCCTTGAGAAACGGCGATTCGGGGCGATCTCGTTCAGGGCGCACAGAAATTCCGCCAGATTAAAGAGGGACTCTGCAGCACATGGAAACTTTTCAGGTAGGATTGCGGTTTCGCGCTTAGTTCAACAGCAACACTGCGAGTGACCATGACGCAAATCGAAGCTAGCTACGGCCCGCGAATGCTCGCAGTTTTCGCGGCGCTGACGCTTTCGTCTACGGCCTGCGCCGCCGAAGACCGGACCATCGACACCGAAACCGGCAAGATCAAAGTCGAAACGCTCGCGAGCGGTCTCAACCATCCCTGGGGAATGGCCTTCCTGCCGGATGGGCGCATGCTGGTGACGGAACGTGCCGGCAGTCTCCGCATCATGGCCGCCGACGGCGCGCTGTCTGAACCACTCAGCGGCGTGCCAAAGGTCGTGGCGGCAGGCCAAGGCGGATTGCTCGACGTGGCTCTCGATCCGAATTTCAAGGACAACAGGCTCATCTATCTCTCCTACTCGGAGCCTGGTGAGGGCGGCGCCGGTACCGCGGTGGCCCGCGGGAAGCTGTCCGAGACGGGTCTCGAGGACGTGCAGGTCATCTTCCGGCAGACGCCGAAGGTCGATGGCGGGAACCACTTCGGCAGCAGGCTCGCCTTCACCCCCGACGGCAAATTGTTCATCACGCTCGGCGAGCGCTTCAAATTCGATCCGGCGCAAGACCTCACCGGCCATCTCGGCAAGGTGGTGCGCATCAACCCGGACGGCTCGGTTCCGCCGGACAATCCGTTTATCGGGCAGAAGGACGCCCAGCCGGAGATCTGGTCCTATGGCCACCGCAACCCGCAAGGCGCCGCAATCCATCCCGAAACTGGAAAGCTCTGGGAGGTCGAGTTCGGACCAAAGGGGGGCGACGAGCTGAATATTCCGGCCCCAGGGGCGAATTACGGTTGGCCCATCGTGAGCTGGGGCACTCACTATGACGGCACGGATATCCCCAACCCGCCAACGCAACCGGAATTCTCCGATTCCGTTCGCCATTGGGTGCCGGCGATTTCCCCCTCGGGCATCGCCTTCTACACCGACGACGCCATTCCGGGCTGGAAGGGCAACCTCTTGATTTCCGGTCTGTCCTCGCAAAGCATCACCCGGCTCAGCCTCGATGGCGAAGCGGTCACGGGCGAGGAGCGCATTGCCATGGGCGCGCGCATTCGCGATGTGGCGCAGGGACCCGACGGCTCGGTCTACGCGCTGACGGACGAGGGGAACGGCAAAGTCCTGCGGCTTTCGGCCGAAGAACCTTGAGTCCGATGCTTTCCCTCGGGTTTTTGGGGCGGTTCGGACGCTCTCCTGCTTTGCGCATTTTCGACACGGCGCTCCGGGGCGTGGACCTCCACCCCAATTTGGTGCCCGAGGCCGTGAAGCTCACGGCCGTAAAAATGATCATGGAGGAAGGAGACGGCGGCGATCCAAGCCCGCAAGCGGCCGATGCCGCCGCCGCGATCATCGCTTATTGCATGACCGGCGCGGAGAGCTTCGCCGGCGCCAACGGGACCGTGCTCGCCAAGGAGGTCGAGCGGCGGATCGATGCGGCTTTGGCGCACGGCACGAGCCTCGATGCACGGCTCGTCCTGCTGACCTTACATGCGAACGTAATTCAGCGCAGCGTGGTGGACGACTTTGGGCTAGAACTCACGTCCGACTGAATCCGGCTTCCAACGACCCTATTGTTGCCGCACTGGCCGCCGATGGAAGGCGCCCGTCCCAAACCGTTCTGCCCATCCCAGTAACCCATGCCCCCGATCCTCTCCGTCAAGGACCTGTCGAAGACCTATGACTCGGGGCTCCACGCGCTCAAGACCATCGATCTCGACATCCAAAAAGGCGAGATTTTCGCCCTACTCGGGCCGAACGGCGCCGGCAAGACTACGCTGATCAGTATCATCTGCGGCATCGTCACGCCCACGACCGGCACCGTAACCGTCGACGGCCACGACATCGCCAAGGATTACCGGGCGGCACGGGCGATGATCGGGCTCGTGCCGCAGGAGCTTACCGCCGACATGTTCGAAACGGTCTGGGCCACGGTCTCTTTCAGCCGGGGCCTGTTCGGCAAATGGCCGAACCCAGCCTTTATCGAGAAGGTGCTGAAGGACCTCGTCCTATGGGAGAAAAAGGACGACAAGATCATGACGCTGTCTGGTGGCATGAAGCGGCGTGTGCTAATCGCAAAAGCGCTGTCGCACGAGCCTTCGATCCTGTTTCTCGACGAACCGACGGCAGGCGTCGACGTGGAACTCCGCAAGGAGATGTGGCAGGTGGTGCGGGCCTTGCGCGACTCCGGCGTCACGATCATCCTAACCACACACTACATCCAAGAGGCCGAGGACATGGCCGACCGGATCGGCGTCATCAGCAAAGGAGAGCTGATCCTCGTTGAGGACAAGCACGAGCTGATGCGCAAGCTCGGGAAGAAACAGCTGACGCTCCAGCTGCACCACGCGCTGGACACGATTCCGGACGCTCTCCGAAGCCATCACCTTGCGCTCGCCAATGGGGGCAGCGAGCTGGTCTACACTTATGACAGCCAGGGCCCGCGCACCGGCATCACGCACTTGCTGACGGACTTGGCGCAAGCCGGCATCCGCTTCAAGGACCTCGATACGACGCAAAGCTCGCTCGAAGACATCTTCGTCGATCTGGTAAGACGCGACCGATGAATCTTCCCGCCATCATCGCGATCTACAAGTTCGAGATGGCGCGCTGGGGGCGCACGTTCCTCCAGAGCCTCGTCTCGCCGGTGATCGCCACATCACTCTATTTCGTGGTGTTCGGCGCCGCGATCGGCTCACGCATTACCGAGATCGACGGCGTGCCTTATGGCGCCTTCATCGTGCCGGGCCTGATCATGCTGACGCTGCTGACCCAGAGCGTCGCCAACGCCTCGTTCGGCATCTATTTCCCGCGCTTCACCGGCACGATCTACGAGC
>CAYUTT010000121.1:0-6151 GCA_964447575.1 uncultured Methyloceanibacter sp. | reverse complement strand
GCTGCAGCGAGAGCGCCCGCTGCGCATGTGGTTTGGCGACGCGGCAAGGACGCACCTCGATAAGACACTGGGCCAGACGCCTGGATTCCCGCCATTATGCGGGGCCCAAACCAAGGCCCGTTGAGGGGTCAAGCCTAGGAGCAAGACGGTTAACGAGCCGTTTAGGGCCGTTTCGAAATGGCGCGGTCTTTGACCTCACGCTGCCGCAATCCGTGCTAGAATCGGCTCATCACACGGGGGAGCATGCGCATGCCGGCCGGTCTGAAGAGGGACCTTTCGCGAGTCGAGGACCATGGCGAGGCGGTGGCTTCGGCCACACGAACGCTGCAATTGGAAGGGGAAGGCCTGAGCGCGCTGCGGGCGGCGCTATCCGATGGGATGGCGCAGAGCTTCGCCGAGGCGCTCGACATCCTGCGGGCCTGCCGCGGCAGGGTCATCGTCACCGGCATGGGCAAGAGCGGCCATGTGGGCTTGAAAGTCGCCGCCACCCTCTCCTCAACCGGCACGCCGGCCTATTTCGTACACCCGAGCGACGCGAGCCACGGCGATCTCGGCATGATCACGCGCGACGATGCGATCCTCGCCTTCTCGTGGTCTGGAGAAACCGTGGAGCTCGTCAATATCGTGTCCTACTCGCGGCGCTTTGTCGTGCCGCTGATCGCCGTCACCTCGAACCCGGACTCGACGCTGGCGCAAGCCGCGGAGGTGGTGCTGGCGTTGCCCCAAGCCAAGGAGGCCTGCCCCCTCGGGCTCGCCCCCACGACCTCCACCGTCATGCAGCTCGCCCTCGGGGATTCCATTGCCATCGCACTTTTGGAGAGCAAGGGCTTCACCGCCGTGGACTTCGGCGTCTTCCATCCGGGCGGCCAGCTTGGCGCGCGGCTGAAATTCGTGAGCGACCTCATGCACCAGGGCGATCGCCTGCCGCTGACGGCGGCCGATACCGTAGTGTCGGAGGCGATCGTGGTCATGACCGAGAAGGCGCTCGGCTGTCTTGGCGTCGTCGACGGCGACGGCCTGCTCGCGGGCATCATCACCGACGGCGACTTGCGCCGCCACATGGGCAACAGCTTGCTGGATCGCCGCGCCGACGAAATTATGACGCCCAAGCCGAAGACGGTGACGCCCGATCTCTTGGCGAGCGCCGCGCTCGAGATCATCAACGCCTCGGCCATTACGGCGCTGTTCGTGGTCGAACACGGACGCCCCGTGGGCATCATCCACATCCACGACCTGCTTCGCGCCGGCGTCGCTTAGGCCGCCGCCCGCTCCGGAGCGGCCCTCTTCACGCGCGAGAACGACCGCCCGGCGTCCGACATGGCGCCTGTGCTCCGGTCGACTTGGCCAAGTGCATTCGTCAGTTTCGTATAATGGTAGTGCATGGCCACTTTGAGCGCATAGGTGAACAGGATATGCGGCTCATGCCAGCGCTGCCGCACGATGCCCGCGATCTGCCGGCGGTAACGCGCCCGCAAAGTCCTGTCTTTCACTCGTGCGAGCAACCGCGCGGAGACGACGCCGAACTTCACATAGTTGAGGAAGCAGCGCTTGGCCCATGCCATTCGCCACTCCGACCAATAGGGAAGCTCGTGCACGGGATGCTTGAACGTGCCGTCCATGTATTGCGAATCGAGCCGCGTGAAATAGGCATCGGCCGCATAGCAAGTTTGCATCACCCGGATGAAGCCGTCGCGCAATTCCTCGCGTGACATACCGAGCGGCACGACGTTGGTGCCATAAATATCGCTGTCTTCATCGCTGTTGAGCCGGCCGTCCTTCTTCAGCCGGTCGTAGAGCGGTGTGGTCGGTATCGCGTGCAGCATGCCGATCAGAGCGGCGGAGATCCGGGCCTCCTCGAGGAATTTCGGCATGACGCCGAAGATCGAGATATCGTCGTGATCGAACCCGACGATCATGCCGCACCAGACATCGATGCCGTGGTCCTGGATACGATGCACGCGATCGAGCAGGGTGCCGGCATTCGGCCGCACGTTCTGCAGCTTCTTGGTCTCGCGCAGCGACTCCTCGTTTGGCGTTTCGATACCGATGAACACGCTCTGGAAGTTGGCGAGCGCCATCAGCTCCATCAGCTCGTCGTCCTCGGCAAGGTCGAGAGAAGCCTCGGTGAAGAGCGTGAGCGGATAGGCCCTCTCCTGCTGCCATTGGATGATGTCGCGCAGAATAGGCTTGATGGCCTTCTTGTTGCCGATGAGATTGTCGTCGACCACGAACACGATCTTGAAGCCCGCATCCCGGAACGATTCCAGCTCGGCAATGACCTGCTCGCTTGTCTTGAGACGGGGGCGGCGCCCGAAGGTCACGATGATGTCGCAGAACTCGCAGGTGAATGGGCAGCCGCGCGAGATTTGCATGCTCCCAAACATATAGCGCTCGGTCTTGAGCAACTCCGTGCGCGGAAGGGGCAGGGTGGTTATGTCCGTCTTCTCGGCCTGATCGTAGCGGGCCTTGTGGGTCCCCAGCTCCCATTCGCGCAGGAAGGCCGGCCAGGTCTCGTCCGCCTCGCCGACGAAGAGGACATCGGCCAGCCCCTCGAGCGATTCCGGCTCCACCGTTGCCATCGGTCCGCCAACGGCGGTCATGACGCCCCGTGCACGCACCTCCTCGAGAATCTGGATCAGCCGGCGTCCCTGGATGCTCATGCCGGTGAGGCAGACGAGATCGGCCCGCCCCAGACGATCGAAGTCGATATCCTCGACATTCTCGTCGACCAGCGTCACGTCATGATGATCCGGGACCAGCGCCGCCAGCAGCCCGAGGCAGGCCACCGGAAGATTGGCGCGCTTGCCGAACAGCGGCATGCAATGCTCCAAACCCCAGAAAGAGATGTCAAAACGCGGATTGATGATGACGATATCTGCCATGGGTCCTTCCGGGGTGAGCGTTATCCGTAGGAATGATAGTAGAGTATTGAAACGTGGCGACAACACGCCACGACCCTTTAATGGCGTTGCTTTTAATAGGCTTTCGCCGTCCTTAACCCTCCTCGCCGCTAGGCGGCGCTGATCTCAGGGCAATAACGCGAGTGACGGCTGAAACGTTCGACATTGTCATTATCGGGGGCGGCATTCACGGCGCCGCCGTCTCGCGCGACGCCGCGGGCCGCGGGCTCAAAGTGCTCCTGGCCGAGAGGGGCGACTATGCCTGCGCCACCTCGTCGGCCTCCTCGAAGCTTATTCATGGCGGCTTGCGCTATCTCGAACGTCTCGAACTTAGCCTGGTGCGCGAGTCGCTGGTCGAGCGCGCCGAGCTGCTACGGACCGCCCCGCATCTCGTCGAGCCGCTTGAATTCCTCTTGCCCGTCTACCGTTGGCAAGGGAGGGTCGCCTGGTACGTCCGTGCGGGCCTCGCGCTCTACGATCTATTCGGGGCCGGCCATCGCTTGGGGGCAAGCGGCCGGCTCTCATCGGAGGAAATCGCCAAACTGCCCCGGCTACGCCGGGACGACTTGAGCGCCGTGCTGCACTATCACGACTGCCGGGCCGACGATGCGCGGCTCACTTTGAGCCTGGCGCTCGACGCCCGCGCCCGCGGTGCCGACATTCTCAACCGCCGCGCCGTCACCGCGATCGCAGCCAACGAGAATGGCTACACGGTCGCCCTCGACGAGCGCGGCACCAAGCGCGAGGTCGAGGCGCGGTTCGTCGTCAACGCCGCGGGCCCCTTCGTCGCGGGGGTCGATGCCATGACGGACGCCTGCCCTGCGCCTCAAGCCTTACGCCTCGTGCGCGGCAGTCACATCGTTCTGCCAATGCCGGATCCGCCCGAAACCTGCGCCTACACGCTGCAAGACGAAGGCGAGCGCATCGTCTTTGTCATCCCCTGGCTCGATGGGCGCTTCCTCATGATCGGCACCACCGACGTGCCCCATGAGGGCGATCCGGCCCAGGCGGAATGCTCAATCGACGAGAAGGCCTATCTGGTCCACGCCTATAACCGCTATTTCACGAGCCCGGGCAGGCCGGTGACGGAACGGGATATCCTCTTCACCTGGTCGGGCGTGCGCGCCCTCAGCGCGGAATCGGAGCTGAAGCCGAGCCGCATCAGCCGCGAACCCGTGCTGTCGGCCTGCGCGCAGGGGACGGGCGGTTTCCTCACGATCTATGGCGGCAAGCTCACCACGCACCGCGCCTTGGCCGAGAACGTGCTTACCATGCTCGAGACCTTCGGCCTGGAGATGAGCGGCCCCTGGACGATGAACGTGCCGCTCTATGGCGGGGGCCTCGACCGGCCTGCTCTCCTGGCCCGCGCGGAGGCTGGCCCCGAGACGGTCCAAGCCGGCACCCGTCGCCGCTGGGCCCTCACCTATGGCGACAAGATCGAGGATTTGTTCGCGCGCGTGACGGCCGATCGCTCCGCTGCCGGGGAGATCGCCCCCGGCGTGGTGCGGACGGAACTGGAGTATTCAGCCGAGGTCGAGGACGCCATGACGGCGGACGATTTCCTGCTCCGCCGCACCAAGCTCCAGCTTCTGCTCGACGAGGCCGGCCGCGAGGCCGTGAGGAACTGGTTCGCGAAGGCGTGACCTTATGCTACACGTTATGCGTGCACAAAAGAGTGGTGCCTACTTATAGGGGGATCAGGCCATGGCGCGCTACACCGTCAAGCAAGGCCGGCGATATCAGGCAAACGTGCGGCTCGGACTCCTGCAGAGCGTGGCCTCGAACGAGGCGGTGGCGGAGAAGTTCCGCGAGGTGGGCTTCACCGACGTCGTGGTCACCGGCTCTGGCCGCACGCGCCGCGCCGAGGGCGCATGGCGGCTCAAGGATGCCTCGGCCGATGTCCCCGACGAGGTCCACGAAGTACGCGAGATCGGCCTGATCGAGACATGAGGGCTGCCTAGCAAATGCGTCCCTCCCCTCAGGGGAGGGATTGCCTAAGCCTCCTCGACCTTGAGCACCGAGCCGTCCGTGCCGGTCACCGTGATCCGCGCGCCCGCGGGCAGCTCGGGCCCCTCCACCCGCCAGAGCGTGTCTCCCGAGCGGATGCTGCCGCGCCCATTGACGATCGGATCGACCAGCTGGAAGGAATGGCCGATCAGCCGCGCCGCCCGCTCGTTCAGGAGCGGCTGCTCGCTTTCGAGCGGGTGTTTGCGCAGGTACTTGTTCGCGATCAGGATCGAGGCGAGCGACAGCGCGCCGAACCAGATCAGCTGCCACTGCCAGGAAATGTCGTAGCGGAACACGATAAGGCCGGTGACGGCCGCCGCCAGTCCGAACCAGATGAAGAAAATGCCGGGCGCGATCAATTCGAGCACGAACAGGATCGCGGCCAGGATCATCCAGTTCCACGCGCCAAGCTCGAGAATTGCTTCCATGGCCAGGCCTCCAAACTAGACGGACGGAACGGAGCCGCCGCGTCCGCGCGGGGCACCCTGTGGCTGCGCTCCCGGAACGTCACCAGCGCCGAATGCCTCCCGCGCGATCTCGCCGATGCCGGCGATGGCGCCGATCACCGAGGAGGCTTCGAGCGGCAGGAGCAGCACCTTCTGGTTCGGTGCCTCGGCGAGCGCCTTCAGCGCGCCGACATAGTTGTTGGCGACGAAATAGTTGATCGCCTGCACGCTGCCTTTGCCGATCGCCTCGCTGACCATGGTCGTGGCCTTCGCCTCGGCTTCCGCCTCGCGCTCGCGCGCCTCCGCGTCGCGATAGGCCGCCTCGCGCCGGCCTTCGGCCGCCAGAATCTGCGCCTGCTTCTCGCCTTCGGCGGAGAGGATCGCTGCTTGGCGTTCGCCCTCGGCCACCAGGATCGCGGCGCGCTTGTCGCGCTCGGCCTTCATCTGCCGGGCCATCGAGTCCACCAGGTCGCGCGGCGGCTCGATGTCCTTGATCTCGATGCGGGTGACCTTGACGCCCCAATTGCCGGTGGCGTCGTCCACGACCCTGAGCAGCCGGTGATTGATCTCGTCGCGCTCCGACAGCAGCGTGTCGAGATCCATGGAGCCCATCACCGTACGGATATTGGTCATGGTGAGATTGAGGATGGCGACTTCGAGATTGGTGACCTCGTAGCTCGCCCGCGCCGCGTCCAGCACCTGGAAGAAGGCGACGCCGTCGACCCGTACCATGGCGTTGTCGCGGGTGATGACCTCCTGGCTCGGCACGTCGACCACCTGCTCCATCATGTTGATCTT